>JACMLC010000380.1 GCA_014379795.1 Pyrinomonadaceae bacterium | reverse complement strand
GACCCGGATCAGCAACAACGCTCCATTGATGCCTTGTCCGAGGACATTACTCGGCTCAAAGCACAGGTCGAGCGATTGCAAGCAGAGAACAGAGAACTGAGCTCTCGCAACTTTCAACTCCAACGCCGGAACGCAGAACTGGAGGCGCTGCTCGCGAAAGACTCGCACAACTCCAGCCGCCCGCCTTCAACGGATCATCCGGCAGTGAAGAGAACCAGAAGCCTGCGTCGTCCCTCTGGCAAGAGAGCCGGCGGGCAACTCGGACATCCGGGACATACCCGGCCACTGGTGGCACATCCCTCGCGCGTGATCCGGCATCGAGCAGCACGTTGCCACAGGTGTCAGTCATCTTTAGTGGCGGCACCAGTGCTCCATCATGAGAGAAGGCAAGTGATCGAGATTGTTCCACAGCGGCTACGGGTTACGGAGCATCGCGGAGAAGTCAGACGCTGCACAAGTTGTGGAGCGAGGACCAAGGCAGAGTTCCCAAAAGAGGTCAGAGCCGCAGTCCAGTATGGAACTTCGGTGCAAGCCCGGGCGCTCTACTTCCTCCAATATCAACTCTTGCCTTATGCCCGGGTCGGCGAAGTGATGCGCGATCTGTTCGGCTGTGCGATCTCCCCGGGAACCATCTTCAGTCAGGTTGGAACTTGCGCAGAAGAGTTGATCGAGACAGAACTGAAGATCAAAAGAAGGCTCCGCCGCTCTCCGGTGATTCATGCAGATGAGACGGGCCTCAGGGTGGAGGGCAAGTGTCATTATGTTCATGTGACGAGCAACTCACGGTTGACGCATTATGCTTGTGATGTCCGGCGTGGACGCGGAGCTATGGAAGAGATCAACATCCTGCCGCGGTATCGAGGGACAATAGTGCATGACGGATGGTCGGCCTACAGTTTCTATCCGCAATGCCGGCACGCGCTGTGCGGGGCGCACTTGCTGCGGGAGTTGACCTGCTTTGCCGAGTTGAGCGAGCAGTCCAAGAGGTGGGCCGAGCCGCTGCTGAAACTGCTGTTGGAGATCAAGCGGGAAGTTGAAGAGGTCAGAGCCGTGAATCTACCCCCATTGAGTAGACACCGAGATAAGACTTTCTTCGAGCCTCACGCTGCTTGTTTCAACTGCGCCCGGTAGCGCGCTTCGTACTCCGCCGGCGCGAAGTAGTCGGCAGCCGAGTGAATTCGACTGCGGTTGTAAAAGACCTCAATGTAATCGAATAGTTTATCTTTAGCTTCCTGCCGCGTCCCAAAGCGTTCGTGATGAACCATCTCACTCTTCAAGATACCAAAGAAACTCTCCGTCACCGCGTTGTCCCAGCAGTTGCCTTTCCGGCTCATGCTCTGCTGACAGTCCCAAGCGGCAAGCCTTTCTCTGAATGCGCGGCTCGCGTACTGACTGCCGCGATCCGAATGCACCAGCGGTGAGACCGCCCCGCCTCGCCTCAATTGTCCCTCAAGAAATGCTTGCTCGACGAACCCGGCCTCCAGGCCCTCAGAGACCGCCCACCCGACCACCAGACGCGAGTACAGATCAAGGAACACCACAAGGTAGAGCCAGCCTTCCTCAGTCCGGATGTAGGTGATGTCCGAAGCCCAGACCTCGTCCGGGTGCGTTGCCTTGAAGTCGCGCGCCAACACCTTCCCGGCCACGGGCAAGCTGTGTCGCGAGTCAGTTGTCCGCTTGGACTTCCGCACCCTTTTCCCCTTGAGGCCGTGTTCTTTCATCAATCGTGCCACTCGCTTATGGTTGACCGCCTCGCCCTCTCGCCGCAACTTCCGATAGATCTTCGGCGCTCCGTAAATGCCGCGACTCGCGGCGTGCGCCGCCTTGATCTGCTCGATAAGGCGCGCGTTCTCTGCGGCTCTCTGAGATGGCTGGCGACCCCGCCAAGCGTAGTAGCCCGCAGAACTGACCTCAAACGCTCGGCACATGGCCGCCACGCGGAACTCCGATTGGTGTTCATGGATGAAGGCGTACTTTACACGATGCTTTTGGCAAAGTACGCGGCGGCCTTTTTTAGGATCGCGCGCTCCTCCTCTAGCTGCCTCACACGCTGGCGCAGTTCGTACAACTCCTGCAGCTCTGAGGTGCGCTGACCCTGCCCGCGGAAAGCTTCTGCGCCTTCGTTCTTTGCCACTTTGATCCCGCGCGAGAGCGTCCACGGCGAGATACCTAAACTCTGCGCCGCATCCGAGATTGTCCGTCCCTGCTCGGTGACGAGCCGCACCGCACCTTCCTTGAACTCTTTGGTGAACTGTTTTCTCTCTTTCATCGTGCCTCCAGTATATCGGTTATGGCGGAGGCTCAAAAGAGTCTTAATCTTACTCTCTACTTTTTGGGGTAAGGTTCACCGAGGGCAGCGAGCGGCTTGATGATGAGCGGCAAGCGGCGCTCACGCTCTGCTATGAGCAACTGGTTAATGAGGGTCTCAAAGCCAACCCGCCGCCGGAAGGCACAGAGCCGGTCAGGAAGCAGGCGCGCAATCTGCTCTTGCGCTTGCAACGGCGTCAGGAGGAAGTACTTTTGTTCATGACGGACTTCAGTGTGCCATTTGATAATAACCAGGCAGAACGTGACTTGCGGGTGGTGAAGCTGCGGCAGAAGACCAGCGGGTGCTTTCGGACAGCGCAGGGAGCAGCCAACTTCTGCCGCCTCCGCTCTTATATCTCAAGCGTCAGGAAACAGGGAAAGCCGGTACTCAAGGCTCTCCAGAGAGCCTGCCAAAGTAGACCGTTGAGTCTCACCTCCTGAATGGTTACCACCCGTTGGAAGTGGTTCCAAACGATACCGTGCTCTGGAGGGACAGGCTGCGCTCCCAAAGGAAGAGCGCGTCGACCGTAGCATTCAAGCTGGCAGGGTTGCGAAAATTATTTCAGAGCACGAAAGGTAGCAAGCCGCTCTTTATCAGGCGGCAATCTGAAACAGTGCAGCAATGAACTTCGCCTGTTCTTGTGCATCACTGTTCTAATGATCTTCTTAAAGAACCCTTTTGCCGCAGAAATATCGCGTTTAGCTGAGAGCAAAAACTCAATGGTTTGTCCTTCTTTGTCTACCGCGTGGGTTGTGATATTTACACAGCTTCCCAACTTTGAAGTCTCATCAACATGATTAAGACGTGCCGCTCATCTTTAGATGAGGACGGATTCTCTTGTTGATTTCAGGTGTATAGCTCTGGACAAGAGCGAAACACGGTTGAGTGAACCACATCAAGCCCGCGCTCTTTCATCATCTCTTCAACATCACGGGCGAGAGAGTTGATAGCGAAGCTACCATCTTACGCAAAGCAGAATGACTTCGGCTTCATAATGACGCCACTTGAATGGAGATGAAGTGTGTTTCAAGATGATCTATGAGAATGGTTGCAGGATGATAAAGAAGTGTGGATTATACCTGAAATGCAGTTTTTGCAACGCAGCCATTTCTTTGACCTCAGTATCATTAAATATATGCTAAGACCAACCACAGAAATTACTTCTATCCCTGAGATGATAGATGTTTGGGCCTCTCTGTGTCCTGACAAGAGCGCGTTTGTTTTTTTAGACACGGGTGGTCACGAAGTCTCACGTTGCAGTTATAGCGAACTGCGCAGCAGAAGTCTTTTGTTTGCGGCTGGCTTACAACAAGCAGAGATATTGCCGGGTGAAGTCGTGGTGCTCGCCTTGACTACAAGCCCGGACGCAATCATCGCATTCTTCGGCTCGCTGTACGCAGGCGTGATGCCAGTGTTGCTTTTGCCGCCGCGCCACAAAAAAGACCGGCAGGGAAGAGATCGATTGCAGCGCGTGGTCAACAGGACGATAGCTCGACGCCTCTATTTAGCAGAGGAAGATTTCATCTCGTTAGTGACGCCGGAGACATTATCGAGTTGTGAAATCATTTGTACCTCTCAGGAAACGCCGACTCCCGCTCGCTACGTGAGACCTGACTTTTCAAGCGCCAGCCCGGCGTATCTGCAATTTACTTCCGGCTCTACTTCTCAACCCCGTGGCATTGTTCTCAGTCACGAAAATATTCTCGCCAACCTTGAGCTTACCCGGAGTGTGTTCAACCATGACGAGAGATTGATAACCGTCAGTTGGCTGCCACTACATCATGATATGGGGCTGATCGGCCACGTCCTCGCACCGCTGTTTGTCGGCGGAACGAGCGTGCTCCTGCCTCCCGCCGCTTTTGCGCGTGAGCCTTTGCAGTGGCTCAGGGCTATCTCTCGTTATAGAGCGATGAGCAGCGGCGGCCCCCCATTCGCTTATGACATTTGCGCGCAGCAAAGAGGCGCTCTGGAAGACGATCTGGACCTGAGTTGCTGGACCAATGCATACGTGGGCGCAGAGCCTGTGCCGTTTGATGTCTTAGAGGATTTCGCTCGCGCCTATGCTCCTTACGGTTTTCGCCGCGCGGCGTTTTTTCCTTGCTACGGACTGGCCGAAGCGACGCTGTTTGTTGCTGGTGCATCGGCGAACGACGGCTTGAACCTCTACGCGAATAACGGTACGGAGCGCAAGTTAATTGGCTATTCATGCCAGCATGGCGGATTGGAAGTACGCATCGTTGACCCTGAAAGTGGCGCGGAGCAACCTGACGGGCAAGTAGGTGAAATCCGTGTCAGCGGTCGTTCCGTCGCGCAATCGTACTTCCATGATGAAGAAGCCTCGCGCAGCACTTTTGTCACATCCCACACGGGCGGAGACACACGAAGTTTTTTACGAACAGGCGATCTAGGTTTTCTGAACAACAGCGTCCTCTACGTGACGGGGCGTCTCAAAGACCTCATCATCATTCGCGGCAACAACTATTACCCGGAAGACATAGAAGCCACGGCGCGCGCCAGCCACGAATTGCTTCGACATGCAGCATCCGCCAGTTTTTCCGTGCCGGGCCGCCCGACCGAAGAACTGGTTGTGACTCTGGAAGTCAAGCCTGTCACGCAGGCCGGTTGGCAAGAACTCTTCGCTGCGGCGCGTGACGCGATTGCGCAAGAGCATGGCTTGCAAGTAGCAGCCATCGTCTTGATTAGAAGAGGAGGACTGCCGAGAACTTCGAGCGGAAAAATCTCCCGCTCCGCTTGCCGCGACGCTTACCTGCGCGGGACGTTGAGCGAAGAAGCTCGCTGGCAAAGCAACAGCACAAAATCTGAGGAGGACGTGCGCACGCAAATCGCTTCATTCTCTGCTCATCAGGGTTCGCCTGAGCCGATTGCGATTATCGGCATGGGTTGCAGATTTCCGGGCGCGGAGAGCGGGCCGGAGGCTTACTGGTCTTTGCTGGCCGAAGGCGTGGATGCGATAGGGGAGGTCCCGCGCGAACGATGGGATGTAGACCTCTTCTACGATCCGCGACCAGCCGTGCCGGGCAAGATGAACACGCGCTGGGGAGGTTTTCTGACTCGCATAGAATCTTTCGATGCAGAGTTCTTCGGCATCGCTCCGCATGAGGCTGCGGAAATGGACCCGCAGCAACGCTTACTGCTGGAGGTCGCATGGCGAGCCTTGGAACACGCCGGATTGCCCACAGCGCGACTCTCGGAGTCGGACACAGGTGTGTTCATAGGTACTTCGACTAATGATTATATGCAGCTGCAAATCAAGCTCAAACCGGGACTGGATCAATACAACGCTTATTCGGGGCTGGGCAACGCGAACAGCATCAGCGCCAATCGACTCTCCTACATCTTTAATCTTCGCGGGCCGAGTCTGGCGATTGATACGGCTTGCTCGTCTTCGCTGACGACGCTTCACATAGCCGTGCAAAGCCTGCGAAACCGTGAATGCTCGTTAGCCATTGCAGGCGGCGTTAACGCCATCCTGTCACCGGGCACGAGCATCACCCTCTCGCAATTCAACATGATGTCGCCGGATGGACGGTGCAAAGTTTTTGACTCGCGCGCCGACGGCTACGTGCGCGCGGAAGGCTGCGGGTTGGTCGTGCTCAAGCGAAAGTCCGAAGCTCTAAGAGACGGAGACAACATTCTGGCTTACATTCGCGGCTCGGCCATCGGACAGAATGGTCGCGCCGGTGTCATCACCGCTCCCAACCCGGAAGCGCAGCAACAGGTGATTATCAAGGCGCTGGCCGACGCTGCCTGTCAACCGGAAGAGATTACTTTGCTCGAAGCACACGGCACGGGGACGAGCGCGGGCGACCCTGCGGAGGTCGAACAACTCAAAAAAATTTATGGTGCGGCTTCCGCTGCCGGAGACTGTTATCTCGGCGCGGTGAAAGCCAACGTGGGACACCTTGAAGCAGCCGCCGGTATCGCGGGTGTCATCAAGCTGATTCTCTCTTTGCGGTGGCGCGTGATTCCGCCGCAAATACATCTCAAGCAACTCAATCCGCGCATCTCGCTTGAGAATAGCCGACTCGTCATTCCTTCACAACGCAGTTCATGGCAGCCGAAGACGGCAAAACATCTGGCCGCTGTCAGTTCGTTTGGCTTCGGCGGAGCAAACGCGCACGCGATACTCGAAGCGGCGGATGAACTCTCTGAAAGTTCATCCGTGGCGGTTGAGGAAGAAGCGCCGTTGCTGTTTCCTTTATCGGGCAAAAGCGAAAGAGCGTTGCGCGAGCAGGCAAAGGCATGGATGGAATTGCTGAACAAGAACGGCAGCGTATCACTGGCTGCGCTCGGCTATTCGCAAGCGGTTCGCCGTTCACACTTTGGTTGCCGCGCAGCCTTCGTAGCCTCAACGCGCTCCGACCTGCATGACAAGCTCGCGGCTTTTCTTCAGGCCGAGCCTTCTCGCGCGAATGAAGAAACGCGCGACGGTCGCCGGTTGGCATTTCTTTTCAGTGGTCAAGGCTCGCAGTACGCGGGGATGGGGCGAGAGCTTTACGAAAGATTTCCGGCCTTTCGCCAGAGCTTTGATCGGTGCGCCGCCGTCTTTGCCGAAGAGAGTCGCGGCGAGAGTTTATCATCAATAGCCTTTTCGGAAAATTCCGACAAGCTTGATTCAACGCTTCACCTGCAACCCGCTCTGTTCGCGTTGGAATACGCGCTGGCCCAACTCTGGCTCTCGCTCGGAGCGCAGCCGTCGGCGCTGTTGGGCCACAGTCTGGGAGAATATGTCGCCGCGTGTGTGGCCGGGTGTTTCGAGGCAGAGGAAGGAATGCGGCTGGTGTGGGCGCGTGCGCGGCTGATGGCCTCCATCAAAAGGAAAGGCGCGATGGCGGCTATCTCTGCGAGCGAAGAAGAGCTACACGCATTGATGGAAGCCGAAGGATGCGTGGAGCTTTGTCTGGCTGCGGTCAATGCTCCCGATAACGTAGTCGTCTCTGGCCCAATCGAAGCGGTCAATGCTCTGCTGGCAATTCTCGAACGGCGCGGCATCGCCGCCCGTCGCTTGCGCACCTCGCAGGCTTTTCACTCCTCCCTGATGGATGAGATTCTGGACGACTTCGAGCGCGAAGCGGCGAAAGTGAACTTTAGCAGGCCGCAGATTCCTCTGCTCTCGAACCTGGACGGCAAAGAGCTGAAGAGCGCTCCGGACGCAGGCTACTGGCGTCGCCACCTGAAAGCCTGTGTGCGTTTTCGTGACGGAGTCAATCAACTGGCCGTGAAGGACATTGGCGTCTTTCTGGAAATCGGGCCGGGTGAAGTTTTATCAAGACTGGCGCGTCATTGCTTATCAGATACGCGCGCCGTGTCGTTGCCTTCGCTCGGCGCGAGCGGAGAAGAGGTGTGCACGCTGCTGCGAGCGGCGGGACAACTTTACGTTCACGGGACGGATGTGCGCTGGTCGAAACTGTATGACAGAGAAGGCATGAGATATATCTCCGACCTGCCGGGCCATCCCTTTTATCCGAAGCCATATTGGTTTACATCAGGAGAATCCGCAGAGGCATCGCGCTCTCAGGCGAGCAAACAAGAGGCGACGCCTATGGACCAACACCTGCGTGAATCTGTGTATCAACTTCGTTGGGTTAAGGCCAATCCGCTTGATGCGGCTTTGAGCAAAATCGGAACGGAGGACGTGAATCACTGGATTATCGTGGGCGACGGCGGCGGCCTTGCATCAGTCCTGACGAGGCAACTGCGGCGACGGAAGCAGAAGGTTTTTCAGATTTCGTATCGGACTGCGCCGCGCCAGCCACGCGCCTTCGAGCGCACCACCGATAACCTGACAGGCACACCGCGTTTCGTAGTGCCGCTTGGATGTGGGGCTGAAACCTACAAGGATTTGCTGAGAGACATCATCAGTCGGCATAGTCGCGCAGACGCTACACGCTGGAGGGTGCTCTACCTGCATGGCATGGATTGCGCCTCTGAGGAAGAAATCAGCGTCGGGGCTTTGGAGAGAGAAGAACGCCTGTACGGGGTCGGAGACCTGACAGCTTTGGCACAGGCGATAATTCATATGGCAGCGACGATGCATCTCTGGGTTGTTACAGGCAGTGCACAGCCGGTTCACCTTGAAGGGCGCACCTCTTGTGATGAACAGTTGCGTCCGGCGCAGTCGCCCCTCTGGGGATTCGCGCACACGCTCTTTCTTGAACGACCGGAAATGCGCGGCGGCGTCGTTGATCTCTTGCCCGTAGATGAACAGGCGCAACAAGCCGAACTCGTGCTGGCCCAGACGCTCGCCAACGATGAAGCAATGGCAGCCTTTCGCGCGGGCGAGCGATACGCGCCCAGACTCGTGCGTGCACAGCTTGAGCTTCCAGCCGCGCGCACTTCTTTGCGACGCGACGGAGCTTATCTGATTACAGGCGGCCTCGGCGGGCTGGGCCTGAAATGCGCGCGATGGATGGCCGAGCGCGGCGCAGGTCACATAGTCTTGCTCGGACGCAATCCGCTGCCGGAGCGCGAGCTGTGGGATGCTCTGCCGGCGGAGAGCGAAGAGCATTTCAAGGTCGAGAGCATACGCGCTATCGAAGCACTGGGTGCGAAGGTCGAAATCTGTGCCGCAGACGTGACGGACTACGCGCGCATGACGGAGATTATCAACCAGCTAGACAATCAACGCCGCCAGCTCAGAGGAGTATTGCATGCGGCGGGTGTGAACTGGTTCGGCAAGATTGCCGACCTCGACCGCGAGCGGTTGTTGGAGAGCTTGAGGATAAAAGTTTCCGCCGCGTGGCATCTGCACGAGCTGACGCGAGAGCGCGATCTGGATTTCTTTCTTCTCTTTTCATCCGTCTCGGCGCTCTGGGGTTCTGTTGCTTTGGCCCACTACACGGCGGCCAATCAATTTCTGGATTCTTTGGCTTACTATCGCCGCCAAACGGGTCGTCATGCTCTCAGCATCAATTGGGGGCCGTGGTCGGGCGTCGGCATGAGCGCGAAGGCGCATGAGACTCAACTGCTGACCATGTTGGGATTTCGACTTCTCGCTCCCGACCGCGCGATTCAATTGATGGAAGCTCTGCTCGCGGCTGACGAAACGCGAGCGGTCGTCGCGGATATTGACTGGCCTCGTTTCCAATCCTTCGTCGAGTTCTCATCGAGTCCGGCGCTCTTCGCTCAGGTCAGTGAACAACCCTCGGACGATAAGTCTGTGGCCAACGCCGGTGGGAATCAGGAGGCTGATAGAATCAGGGCCGCTTCGCCTGCGGAAGCCCGCGCTCGTCTGGTGACGCTGGTGCGGCAGCATCTCTCTAACATCCTGCTGCTCAATCCGGTTCAAGAAGTTGATGTTCATCAGCGGTTCAATTTAATGGGGATGGACTCGTTGATGGCTATCTCGTTTGCGCTGCGCCTTGAGGGCATCACAGGCTTCAGATTGCCGACGGCGCTGGCCTACAACTACCCGACCATCGTCGAAGTTGCGGAGCATCTCTTCGAGTTGATTCGGGGCGAGCCGCCGCCGGATGCGGCATCGGATGATAGCCCGGAAACGGCGAAGGTACGGATTGCGCAAACCCGACTTCGTTTATGGTTTCCTTCGCTCAACGGGAACAGCGGCGCGCACCTCCGCCTCTTCTGTTTTCCATACGCCGGAGCCGGAGTCTACATCTACCAGCAATGGAAGGAATCGCTGCTCCCCCAGGTTGAATTAATCCCGGTGCAACTGCCGGGGCGCGAGGAGCGCGCGGGCGAACACCCAGTGCTCCACATGAACAAGTTGGCGCAGGAAATAGCGGATGCTATGGCCGATGTTGAGCCGCTCGCCTTCGCCTTCTTCGGTCACAGCATGGGCGCGATGCTCAGTTTTGCGGTCACGCGTGAGCTGCACAGACGCGGAGCGAGACTGCCCGAACGGCTCATCCTCTCGGCCTGTAGCGCGCCAAACAGGAGGCGGACGCCGCTTTATGATTTGCCCGAAGCCGAGTTCAAAGAAGAGCTGGTGAATAAATTCGAGATGCCGTCCGAAGTCGTAGCAGACGAACATATCTGGCGAGCCATGCTGCCCACCTTGCGCTCGGATATTCACCTGCTCGAAACTTACAGCCCGGATGAAACGTCGCCGCTCAAGGTTCCCATCACCGTTTTTGGCGGCACGGATGATCCGGCGGTGACGCGCGCAGACCTGCTCGGATGGAGCGCTTTTACGACGGCAGACTTTTCGCTCAAACTTTTTCCGGGCAGCCACATGTTTATCAAGCAGCAGGACGCCGAAGTGCTAAACGCCGTGCGACGAGAACTCTCATGAGCGAGCCGGAAGTGAAACCAAAGCCGACCTACATGATTTATGGCGGACGTTTTACGGGCCGCGAGCCTTACTTTTATGACGCGGCGGAATTCTCGTGGGTCAAGGCGCTTGAGGATAACTGGCTGGTCATTCGTGAAGAGATACAATCGCTGCTTGAACGGCGCGAAGAGCGTTTGAAACCCTACTTCATCAAGTCAATTGTCTTTCCGCCGAAACAATGGAAGACCATGGGCTTGTACTTCTGGAAATACAAGCTGCACAGAAATTGTCTTGACTGCCCGCAGACCGTGCGGCTGCTGGAATCCATTCCGCACATGACCGGAGGCTCGCTGAGCGTGCTCGAAGCGGGTTCAAACATCAACCCGCATCAGGGCGATACCAATGCCATCATCCGCGTGCATTTGGGGCTGAGTGTTCCCGCGCCGTTGCCCGTTTGCGGTTTTCAGGTGGGCCGCGAAATCAGGCCCTGGGAGGAGGGCAAGGCGCTGCTCTTTTGCGATGCTCATTCGCATCTGGCATGGAACAGGTCGGACAAACGTCGGCTCATCCTGATAGTTGACGTGATGCGCCCGGAGTTCGTAGAGCAAACAGATGCGATTTGCAGTCATGTGTTGGCGACCATGATCGTGCAAACGATTTATCAGGCTTCAGCCCTCTTAAATCGGCTGCCCGGTCGCTTCAAGTACGGCATCCATTTTATCTTACGAAATATCATCCGCGTGCTCTTGCCTGTTCAGCGACGGGCGGGTTTCCTCTCAAAGCTCACGCGCAGTTAAAGAACAAAAGCAGAGGCCGTGCGGGGAGGGACATCAACTAAGAGATATTAGCCCTCACGCACGGCCTCTGTTTCTACCGGCTCATGATTGACCTGCGAAACGCGGGTCAATCGTCGCCGCTGTAACTCTCGTTTTCATACTCTTCGACCTGCATCTTCGTCAGCACGTTAATCAGTCGCTTCCTCAGCATTCTCTCAATCGGCTTGTCGAAAATGGCTTCGATGGTTGCTACCAGCTCACGGATATATTCGTCGTTGCGAACAGGGCGGCGGTGGACTTCGCTGACCTTAAACTCAGGTTGCTCGTCAGATACTCGCTCAAACGTGTTGCCGTTGGCAGCCGTGCCTAAAGGCACCCAGTAGAACGAGGTCGGGGCGGCAATCTCGTTGCTCGGAGCTTGCGCGACTCCCAAGCTCCAGCGGTTTCCTTTGCTCACAGGAAACATGAAGGTGTTGCCGTTGCTGGCTCTCCATTTGGTCCAGTCGTTAGCAAAGGCTCCGTGATTTCCTCCTGTCGCCGCAACCACGATTCCGTTGGTGTTGCCTATGATCCAACACATGCAGTAAAGGTCGGGATTAGCAGGCCAACTCACCGCTCCGATGACTAAACCGTCCGTATGAGCCACGAAACTGCCGGGATTGACGCCCTGCGCGGCCGTCATTATCCCGACGGGGCTGTTCGTGCCAAACAATCCACCGCTAAAGCTCGCCGCCCCGCTCACCCCAAGCGTCCCGTTAACGGCGGTATTGCTGAGAGTGGAGCTTCCGCTTGCCGTCAGTGTTCCTCCGACGATGGCGTTTGTCAGGTTCGTCTGGCCGGAGACGCCGAGCGTGCCGCCGACGTTGGCGTTGCCCAGATTGGTCTGACCGCTGACGCCGAGCGTGCCGCTCAGGCTGGCGTTACTGAGCGTCGTTTTGCCCGTCACGCCGAACGTGCCGCCGACGTGCGCGTTGCCCGCGATGGTGGATGATTTCGGTTTGAGGTCTGGATTGGAGATGGTGACGGTTACTTCCTCGTAGAGATAGATGGGGGCGAACCCGCCCTGCGCCGAGCCGGTGGCGGGATTGCCGGTCATCATCGCTACCAGCACGAAGGTCGTGTCTGTCGCCACTCCTCCAGCCATTGTGTAAACCGTCTGCGAACCGGAGTAAATCGGCATCGGGTTGTTCTTCTCGTAAATCTGAAAGAACGTGCCGTTGCTCTCCCATGAGAGGCGTATGTTCGCGCCGTTGGCGAATTCAGAAGCGGGCACCGTCGGCGCAGTCGGCACAGTCGCCACAAAATTCTGAAGATAGAATTGCGGGGTGTACGCCGTCACGGTGTAGGAGGTCCGCTTTAGCGTAAAAGTGTTGGGGTCGCTGCTCGTGCCTGATTGCTCCCCAATCATGATCTCAGAATCGCCCGTCAACAGGCTGACCCGTCCCTGCAAGCCGAAAACCAGATTGTAGTTGATCAGAAAATCGCTCTGGTCCCTACACTGGAAGGTGAAGGTGGCGTAATCAACATCTGTGTCCAGACCCAACTCGCGTCCGTGCTTGACGACCATACTGGTGATCGCCCATTTGCCTGTGTTGACAGCGGCGGTCGGCGCTGGAAATGCCGCGAAGAGTTCGTTGGCCGCCGTGCCAATCGGCACGGCGATGAGAACCTGATTACAGTAGACCGGACTCCCGCTTTGGTTGAGGGCCGCAGTATTGACGATGGCCTGCATCGGGGTCTGCGATGTGCTGACTTGCACCGTGGACGGAAACGTAGAGGGGAGATAGGTCAGCAGACAACCACCACCTCCGTTCCCGTTCGTCTTTTTCTCGGAGCCTCTTTTTCTTCTTGCCGTCAAAGTCTTATCCTCCTTCACATTGTTTTGCTTCATGCTCGTTGATATCTATGAAGTCTTGTTAAGATTCAGCACGAGTTGCAGGAGTCCATCCCGCATCGTGTTCGGTAAACTCTGGAATTGCGCGTTAGGCGTGGCGTAGAGCAGAGCATAGCCGTTCCAATCTTTAGCATCTGCCACGCTCTCCCACCATGACCACTGGCCGTTTTGCTCCGCCGGAGCGGGATAGCTGATTGCGTTCGGATACTGCGCAGGCTTGCCGCTCTCCGATGGTGTTTGCTGAACCGTGGTGAGCATCGGGCCGATGCGGAAGCTGATTTCAATATTGGCGAGAGCCGCTTCCACGAAGCTGGCCGGAATATTTATCTGTTTGATGGGCACGATTCCGCTCGTCGCGTGAATGTCTGCGCGCGGGTCGGCCAGTAGCGAGATGTAAGCCTGACTCGTCGGCGCGCTGCCGTCACCTGTCTCGTTGAATTGCAGTTGGATATAGTTGCCGCCCGTGGTCTTGCCCAGTGGACCAATCTGTTGCACGTAGTTCTGCGATGCCATCGTCTGTGTGGCGGCGACGCTGTTGAAGACGCCGTAATTGTCTCCTGAGTAATAGCCGATGACGCCGTCTTGCCGCGTCGCCTGATCGCCTAAGCGGACGGCGAATTTGTAGTTGAGGAAATCAGGAGCGGGAGAGTTGAGCGCGACATCCCACCCCGTATCTTTAATCGCTGGCCCTTCAAGGCTCAATTGCAGCCGTGCGCGCACAAGCGCCAGAGGCCGCCCGATCAGCACAGACAAATTCTGATCGGCGCGACTGCCGAGCGGGTCAATGGTCCAGAGAGTCGCATCAATGACATCCAGAAAGGCTTGAAAACTATGCTCATCTTTAAGCTGCGCCGCATCGAGCATCTGTTTCAGATGCGGAGCCGCCTTTCCTACGTCTTCCAGTGAGTTAATCGTGCTGTGCGGCGGAGCCTGCCATTGCCCGACCTTCGCGCCCTGGTCGTTCACCAGAAGTCGAAATTCACCGAGACTCGTGCCGTCAGGCGCGAAGATGAGAATGCTGTTATCCAGATGGTTTGGCAGCACCCATCCGGCGATTGGATTAACGCCCGCATCTACGCCGAGAATCTTCGTGTCAATCTTCCCGTCAACCAGGTCAAAGTCGAGCCGGGAGAATTGCAGCGCGCGTGGCGGGAGTTGAGCGACGGCGGCGATGTTCGTATTGATACTGAGCTGCGTATCAGGATACAGGGCTTCATCCCGGATGAGCGGAAAGTTCTTCTTGTCATACAAGCCGGATTGCTGGCCGGATTGGATGACATACAGAATGCGTCCGAACTTGTCATAGAGATAAAAGTTTTCAAAATAGATTTGGCCCTGACGCACGCCATGAAACTGTATCTTCGGCCCGTTGGGAAAGAAGGGAATAGAGTTGACCTGCCCGCGCTGCGAGTCCGGCAGGCTATATGTTCCGGTCTGTGTGATTCCGGTGTAGCCGATAAGGTCTGCAATCGGATATGGCGACGCGCCTGCCATGACAGTATCCTGCGAGGACGGACTGCGGAAGGCTCTATCGTCCCGTACGGCCAGCAGTTGGTTAAAGCCGACGAGTTCCTGCGAGAGAAATTTCCACTGGTCTATCTCGTTAATCCAATCGAACAACTTCTTCATCTCGGTATCAGAGCCATACTTGTCAACAAAGGCTTTGAGCCGCGAGCCGAAGACGAATTGCGCGTGCGGGCTGAGCAACGAGATGCCGCGAATATCACGTGGCGGGTCTAACACAGGACTTCCGCTGTGCGGCGTGAAGTGATAGTCCGTGCCGTCAAAAGTCCAACTCGGCTGATTGTTAGTCAGGTATGGAATGTATGCATAGCTGACCTGCCATTCGACATACATCGGATTCCAGGGCTGACCCCAAAGCCCAAGATTAAGTCCAGGTAATGTGCCCTGATAATCGGAGGCATTGTGGGCAGTCATGACGCTTGTGACCTGACCCAAGGGTTGGTTAATGGCCGCGGCGATGCTGCTCGCGCCAGCGGGGTCTAGGAAAAAGTATTCGTGCACGAGAGCGGAGACGGGTTGCGGCAGGTTCGAGAGATTGCCCGGTATGGGAATGATGCTCCCAACCGTTGTTTGATTAACCGGGTGTCCTGCGCCTGCGTTGAAGCCGGTGATGATGTCGGAGGTCAGGCGAACCGGCAGGAACGCGTTGGGGTTCAGCGCTTGAGACGGTTCGACGCCCGAAATGACGGCGACGGGATTATTGGCCTTCCAGTAACGCGGCCCGGCCACAGCCTTCAACACCTTGTCGCTCGACAGCTGTTGTCGCTGCGCAAACGCCTTGATACCGGCCTGGAATGCATCCTGTGAGTTCTGAGTATTGGACCAATCGGGCTGCGGAACTTTGCTCATCAATCCCTGAACTTTGGTTATCTGGCTCAAGACCTGATTGACGAGGCTGTCAGCCGGAATCGGAGTGGTCGCATTGAGTTGAGCTGCGAGTTGAGCCTTGTACTGGTTGAGATTGCCGACGCCCGAAGGCAGATGCGGAAACGAGTTTCGGCTGTCTGAGAGAAAACCGAGTCTCATCCATGCGGCGTTGAGATTCCATTGCAGGTCGTAGAGCTTGACGAGAGCCTGATCCAGGTTGGCCTGATCTACATTGAGTTGCAGCAACCAGGCCGCCTCGTTAGCCGTGAGGTCTGTCCCGGCGCTGCCGTCAGATTTCTCTGCCACGATGGCCCAGCTATAGCCTCCCGGCTTTGAGCCATGCCACGCTTGTCTGATCTTTTCCTCAAGGAGTGCGTCGCCGTTGACCTGATTGATGACCGGAAGAAGATCGTATTGAAAAGCTTCAAGCAGCTTAACCGTTTTCGGATCGTAACCCTTCGTCTTGAACTGCTGCGCGACGAGGGCGGAGAAAGCATCAATGGTGGTATTGCCGAGGGCGACATTGAGCAGTCCGCTATCCCTGATTTTTTGCAAAGGGTCTGTCTGCGGCTGATGGTCTACAGTCCCCGGCGGGTTGCCGTTGCGCTGCCACCCGATAGAGAAAACCATTCCTTCATAAAGACTCGCCGTCACCTGCTCTTTGGAATCGCCCGCGACAGTCCAACGGAGCTTGTTCAGTAAGTCCTGATAAGGCTGTTTCGATGACTTATCCTGCTGCCATGAAGCGAGGATGTCTTTCTGCGGGTTGGAATACCAGCCGACGACCAGATAGCTCAGCGTGTCCTGATCTATCCCGCTCAGGTCGTCGTAGAAAGAGAAGACGCCGAGGTTGTGTGGATAGTAGATGCTGAAAACGTGATTACCGGGAGCGACGGCTGTCAGAAACATGGTGTCGGGCGCGCGTTCAGTCCAGCTTTGCGCGCCCTGATTTAAGGGAAAAGGAATCCCTATGTTTGCGATCTGAGGTTGGTTCGGCTTCGTATTCTGAGTAAAGGTATTGCGAAAAGGGTCGCTGGATGCGAGCCACTTCTGCACGGCAGTCGGATCAACCAGGTACATGCTGGTGAACGACGTGTCTACGGTTGCCTTGCTGGTCTTCGGACAGTCGCTCTCGATCACCCAGCCGCCCGTCACTGTCCTTTGCTGCGCTCCGCCGAACCGGACAATCATCCATCTGTTCGGCACGAGCGGATAATCTATGTCGCCGGTCTGCGGATTCTGCGTCCCGTGGCGCAGCGCTTCCGGCAGCGTCCAATGCAAGTGAACGCCTTGCGCTGGCCCACCCACAGCACGGTCCAGGGCCAGCGGCTCAGGACTCTTGTACTGGTTGAGCGAGAGATAGTTGAATTGCCACCAGCGGAAGGTGTCGCGGTTGAGGACTCCCTGATTCACGACCAGCGCGTCCAGTTCCATCGGAACGATGAGATATGATTGAGACATGATGTTTCCTTACGCAGTCCGGCTTGCTTGACTGTTGAGCTTGACCGCTTCCGGCGACTTAACCATTTGCAGCGCGAAATCGGCTGGATTGAAACTGCTGAGCGTGCTCCTGAGCTGAGCTTCAAGTGCAGACTTCAGTTTTTGAATGAGGCCATTCGACGAGTCTGGATTGAGGTCGAGGACGCGGCTGGTGGCCGAGCGCATGAAAAGTTTTTGTTTTTGAGTCAGGTCGCGGATTTGAAACACCGGTTCGCCGGGGAATTGTTCTCCGAGCAGCAACATGCCGGAGGCTAAAGGATTACGCAGCGGAATAAATCCATCTTCATTAACTCCGAAGGCGAAGCCTTCCTGCGGCTCGCTAATCTCCACGTAATCCGGCACGCCCCAGAAGATGCATAACAGCACGTTCGGCGACAGGTGATCCATGCGCAGAATCTTGAGCAGCTCTCCGCTCTTGAGATAGGGACGCACAGCCAGATTGGGCCAACCGGAGACCACAGCCGAACGTACCAACATCCCGCTCATCAGATTGGCGCTGACTTCACTCGGCTGCGGCTCTGTGCCGGAAAGACTACTGCGCAGAACTTTGGCTGCTTTATAGGCCGCTTCGTGCATCATGTCGCGCGTTATCTTGAAGAAGAAAGTCTCGCGGCTCGACTCCATGCCGATGCTGAGCGCGCCGTCGAGCATCGCCCCCAGCCAGGTGTTATCCATGTAGAAGAAACGTAGCGATTCCACGGGCAGCATGCGCTCGTCAGGCACCAGATAATTGAACGGCAACGGATAGAGCAACAGCAGGCGAGCCAGCCATTGGGAGATCGGATCTAAATCAGTTTTAACCAGATTGAGAACCTTCGCTTGCACCGCCGGGTCGGCCATGAAATTTTTGACAGCCGTTTGCGGGTCTGTGTCCGGCGGCTTGGCCTGTAGCGGCGAGAGGTCTGGTTTCGGATTGGGCGGGCTTCCGATGTCTGCGATAAGCTGTGTGTTCAGGACGCTCAAAAATTCGTCCTGAACAGTGGTGTCATGATTGAGTTTGTCTATTTGACTCTGCGAGAAAAAATCGCTTTGCAGGCGTTGAAGCAGTTGATCGGTCAGGGTGTGCGCGCCGCGACGAAAATCGAGCAGCATTTGTCCGAAAGACTTGTCGGACAAAGCCGCAGAGCGACCGATGTTCCATGCGCCTGCCAGCGAAAAGTCAAAGACGCCGAAGGCGCTGTGGTAGATGATGGCCGCGTCGGCGGTGAAAAACGGGTCCGCTTTCTCTAACTCTGTTGTCAGGAGCGGCGTCAGCGGGCCGCGATACCACGCGAACGTATCCTCACCCGTGCGCGTGTGATAGCCGAGCGGGACAAAGCCGTCCCGTAATCTCTTGCTCGCCTCGACCTGCGCCGGGTCGTTTTCATTCTGGCTCGTGAACGGCAGGCGCAGCCAAAAATGTTCCGGCGGAAAAGGCGTCTTGCCATCCGCCTGATAAAGCATGTTCGTCATCAAGCCTTTAAAGTCTTCCTGATTATCCGGCAGAGCTTGAAACGTCCAGCTTGCCAGCGAAAGCAGCGCCACTTGTTCAAAATTGCCGAAGTTAGGACTGTCAACCAGAACACTTTCCAGCCCTTCCAGTGAAACCAGATGCACTATATTTTTGGTCGCGCCCGGCTGGCCCGCCGCCGGAGTCAAAGGAAAGCGATTTGCCACCACGACAGAGAACAGTCCGTGCTCGTTCAAACCCGCAATAGCTTTATCGCCGGTATTAACCTGACGACAGTGTGCGAGGTATCGTAGTTCTTTCAGACGCGGAGTGATCGTCTGAAAGAGAGAAGTTTTGATATGTATGCAGGTGCAGGGGTCGGAGATTTGAACATCGTCTTCTTTTGTGATTGACGGTTTGAGAAGCTTACCCGTGTCATCCGGCTTGAGAAAAGTTTCAACATTCGTGTTGATGACATGAGTCGGTGAATTTCCATCACCGCCGATCAACTCGGCATCTTCGAAGACAAGCAGGGCTAACCACGGTTCACGATTATCTGTATCAGCCATCTTCCGTTCCCACGGCAGCAACGGCTCGCTGAGCACTATATTCGGCAAGACCTCGCCGTAACGTCCGCTGCTTCCATCCGGCGGATACTTGCTGATGACCTCCGTCGGGTCGAGCGCGAACTGCGGCGCGCTGACGATGAATTCCTGTAAGGATGTCAGGGGGTCTGTGTTAACGGGCCTGCCCTTTTCCGTGAGCGTGTGGTTGACCTGTATGAACCAGTTGCCCGCGTCCAGCGCTGGAACGTAGTTGTCGTAAAGCTGTATATCTCCGACCGGGATGTCGTTTTTCAGATCGTCTGCCATCGGTTTCCTCTCTTTCAGGACTGCTGCATCGGCGAGTCGCTGAAAATCTCGTTTGCCTGTGCGACCATGTGATCCAATTTGCCGTTCGTGCCGGTATAAATTTCTGCGCTGTGCAAAGCGTTAAAGAGCGCGTTCCGATTGTTCAGCGCGTCCGTCTGCATAATCTTCTCTATCTGGGCCACGGTCAGCTTGTTAAAGTCCGGCACGTAATCGGGCGATGCTGTGACCGCCGGGGAAATCGGCGTCGCGCTCGGCGGCAGCACGTAATCTTCCGACAGTTGTTTTAACTGAATGACTCCGATGGGTTGCGCCAGTTTCGGCGGCGGAGCCTGCACGTCGTAGCCGACCGGCTGGTTGGGAATGACATTCGCCGTCGGCTGATCTGGAATCTGCGTGAACGGGGTCGGCGGAGCGCCCCAGAGCGACTCCGGCAGATTTTGGAAACGAGGCTCGAATTTCCAGTTTGAAACGTTAGCCGGAGTGTTCTTAATACTGTCTTTGTAGATGTTGACGGAGTGGGTGGAGGTGACTCCGCTGAGGTTCATGGGACGAATGCTGATTCCGGCATCCTGCGTCGCGGAATCTCCGGTTGCCATCGCCAGCTTCGGCGCGGCTGTGCCGTTGCTTAAATGGCTCGCGGGAATTGTTGATTGCGTAAAGCAACTAAAGTTAGTTGCCCGGACAACCCATGCCTGCCCGCTCGTGCTGGTCTTGCTGTCCTGAGATTTGTACAGACCGTCGCTAATCGTAACTTTGCAAACATCGTTCGTCGCGGGCAGCAGGCTCTTGAAATCAGGCCACTCCAGCTTGTCGTTCTGTTGGCCCGCGCTGTCCGAGCCGAAGCCCACGGTGAACGAAATCACCCACAGGTGAATGTGGACTTTGCCTCCGGTGGGCGGCCCCCACATGTCCACGGTCGCGCCGAGAGAGATAGAGATGGTCTTGGAGCAGAAGCCAAGATTGAGACGATACGAGACGCCTATGTCAACATCTATGTGGGCCAAAAAGAAGAACGGATGCCATGAGATGAGCAAGTCTGCGTGCGCCGTGAACCATGCGCTGAGGTTGCCCTCCTGGAAGAGTATCTCAAGTCCTCCTCCGGCCATCACGCAAGAGGTCGTCAGAGCAAAATAAGCATCGCCCTTGACGGAAACGACATCGCTGACGGCCCAGTTGAAACCGAGTCGCGGCACTTTCGGAAAGTAGTCGGGCGGCTTAAAGGCCGGATGGTATCCGCCGAGCGTGATGACAAATTGCCCCGCGTGCTCGTTTGGTCCAAACCAGAAATTGAAGGCAAAGCCGCCTGTCAGGTGGCAGGCCGGAGCGATGACAAACGAGTTGTCGCTCAATATCGCAGTCAGCCCGAAGAAGCCCTCCTGCGGTCTGAAGACGGCTCTCAATTGCAACTCCACGTAAGCGTAACTTTGATCGCCGGTCTGAGGCAGGCGCATGGTCGAAAGTCCTAAAAGCACGATTTGAAAATCGTTGCCGAATTCGACGATCAGCAGCGCCTTGGACGTGACCAGCCCGAAAGACATGAATTCAATGCCGACGGCGAGCCAGTAGTCACCGGTCGAAGGCTTAATCCATTTTTTGGTCTGCCCGCCCGGCTTGATCGGCGCGCGCCCTTCCAGAATGTCGAGCACATGCATCGGGTCTTGCTGCTCGACCTTGCTGCCCGGCGCGGGCGGCTGGGCCAGCGTCAACAGCGGGAATCCCATCACTTCATCCTGCGCGGGGATTTCCAGCGAACGGTTGAATCCGAAACCGGCCATCAGTCCGGTGACGAAGAAAGCGGGAGGGCCTCCCAGCGCGGCTTCCAGTTGCGCGAAGACGAAGAGCGACGGGCCGGATGTCGTCTGCGCATACGAGCCGATGGCCGAGAGGCTGTAATTCATACTCTTCAAGACCAGCATGCCGTCGAATTGAAATTTGACGCCGGGAGCAAGTTGGCTGCCCGGAACTTTCAGCAGCCCGCCCATAATCTCCAGCGGCGGCTTCACGTAGGCCACGCCCAACCCGCTCAAATCAAACGTTGGAGAGAAGTGCGTCAAGGGAGAGCCGAGCGACAATCCCGTCATGGAAAGTGTCAGTGGCCCAAGCGTAACAGCCGCGTCGAGCGCGAACATCAGAGTGTCATTCTCATATTTAATTCCGATTCGCTTAAACTGGAAAACGCCAATCTCCTTCTGCACATTTATCCATTTTGTGTTATCGGTTTGTGGTGGTGGCGGAGCAGTCAGCGCACCTCCCTGTTGAGTGGTGAGTGCTTCAGCATCTTGCCGGGTGGTCGTCGTTTGCACATTGCTCTGGGATGAGGTTTGAGAGCCGAGCGCAAGTTGCAGCGGCGTGCTTGAACCGCCACCCAACAGCAAGTCGGCGTTGAGAAGCACTTTGGCTGTAATATCCGTGTCGGGCAGCGTCGGATATTTGTCGGCGTCAATCAGTGGATTGATTTTTTCGACATCCGCTTTCAGCAGCGATTGCGAGAGCACCCAGATGCCTGCATCGTTAATGCCCAGATTCTGTGCGTCAGGAATCTTGTCTCCAACCAGCGGGATGTCCGCGAGCTTGATGCCGAGGTGTATGTTAAGCCCGATGATATATACCTGCTTGTTGGCCGCCACGGTGTCGGAAATAAAAAGAGCTGACCCGAAATTACCTGTCACGCCGCTCTTTTTAATGACCAGACCGATAATCAGTATTTTCTTGATAAAGTCGTAAGTGAAATCGACATTCGACAGTCCCAGACCTTTGAGCGAGGACGGAAGATTTGGAATGTCCGAGAAGCCGAAGGCATGCGCCACGTCCTCAATAGTCAACTCATGCCCCAGCGAAGCTGACCATGTAACATTAATAGATTCATCCTGATCGTTTTGGGAGAAGAGGACGGTGAACGTCTCTTTGCCGCCGCTGGCTGTGTTGATGACGAGCGAGCCGCTTACTATTTTGTCATAGGTGGTCGCGCCGGTCTTGCGCGTAATGTCAATGCTGACCTTCGCGACAACATCGTTATCCGCTATGCTGAACTTGCCCGTGCACCCGAATCCGAATTCTTTCGGCCCGCCCTGATCTGTTTCCGCGCCTCCGACAAAGTGCAATTTAATATCCTGAAGGGTGAAGCTCTGAATAGGCTTGGGCACAGTGATGCCGAATTTTGTTCCGAGGTCGCTGATGAGGTCGCCGACGTGCAACTGCTGTCCGGGCGCGGTGTTTCCGTCAAAAGACCAACCGGCGCTGCCCGCAGTGTTCATCTGAGCCGCGATGTGTATGGGAACTTTGGCGATAGTGAGGTCTGTTTCCAGCGACCCGCCGAATTTATTCTCCGTCGCTAGAGCGTTGTAATTAAACTGGAACGTGAAGCTGTCTATCTCAAGTTTACCGGGAATCAGCGCCCACTTGGAATGCGAACCGGCGGTGAAGGTCATGCTCTTGCCGGGCGTGATGCTTGTCGTCAAAGTATCAAAGCTGATGACGGGAGCGCTGGTCGGCAGCGTCACAAAGCCGCTCAGCATCTTGGCTACCAGTTCCGTCAGGTTCAAAGATTTTCCCGGCGGCAGTCCGCCACTCAGCGTCCAATCCGTGGTGGCCGGGTCTTTCTCAATGATGAAGTAGATCCAGACCGCATCCGAGATGGCGAAAGTGCTGGACAAGCGACCGCCAATCTGCCGGTTGGCGGCGTCGGTCAGATTCATCAAATCAAGCTCGAAGCCGAGTTCTTCGATGGTCAGGAAGCCCTCGATCACGGGCCACGGTGAAGTGGTCGCGGCGGCAAAAGTCAGGAGTTGCAATTTGCCGGGCGAGAGCGAGAAATTAATCAACAGCTTTGAGATGTTGATTTTCGGGATGTCTTTCAGACCGGCGGGCAGTTTATCAGCGAAACTCTGGCCGCCTGCCAGCACGAACAGGTCGGACATGCTGGGCAGTGTCACGCCGCTGCTCTGCGGGTCGAGACCCAAAATCCAGCTATTGGAATCGCTGCCCACGTTCACCTGCACGAAGACCGGCACTTCCACGCTCTTGATGAGGAACGTCCCCGTGACGATGCCGATTAAGTCCCGGTTGAAAGCATCGGTCGGGTTAAGCAGGCTCAGACTGAGTTGCAGTCCCGGCTTAAGGCTCAGGTCTGTGATGATGTCCCATCCGTTTGTGACCGTGACTCCGGTGGAAAAGTT
>JACMLC010000379.1 GCA_014379795.1 Pyrinomonadaceae bacterium | reverse complement strand
TGCCTTCCGTCACGCGCCCGATTTCGTAGCAGGCTTCGCCAACAGTTTGCAGGTGAGATTTGATCGCTTCTTTATCTTCACTGTCGCAGATGATGACCATGCCGACGCCCATGTTAAAGGTGCGGTACATTTCCGCGTCCGGGACGTTGCCGATATCCTGCATCAATTTAAAGACGGGCAGCACAGGCCATGTGTCGCGCGCGATCGTGACGCCTGTGCCTTCGGGCAGGATGCGCGGGATATTTTCAAGAAGCCCGCCGCCCGTGATGTGCGCGAGTCCTTTGATCTGCTCGGTATCGAGCAAGCCTTCGAGCGGGCGCAGATAACTGACATGCTGTTTGAGCAGCGCCGCGCCGATGGTTTCGTTAAGCTGGTCGAGATGCTTCCCTGCGCTGTAGCCAGCGACCTCGAAAAAGAGCTTGCGCGCCAGCGAGTAACCGTTCGTATGCAGCCCGACCGAAGGCAAAGCGAGGACAGCATCACCCGCAAGAATATTTTTGCCGTCAATCACTTTCTCTCTATCCACTATGCCGACGATAAAGCCCGCCACGTCATATTCGCCCTCAGCATAAAAGCCGGGCATCTCTGCCGTCTCGCCGCCCAACAGCACACATGCATTCTCGCGGCAGCCGTCCGCCATGCCTTCGACAATGCTCGCCACCACGTCCGGCGCAAGAACTCCCGTCGCTATGTAATCCAGAAAGAAGAGCGGGCGCGCGCCCTGCACAAGGATGTCGTTGACGCAGTGATTGACCAGATCGCGCCCGATGGTGTTGTGCGTGCCGGTCTCAAAAGCGACTTTCAGCTTAGTGCCGACGCCGTCAGCCGAAGCGACAAGGACGGGCTGTCGCAAATTCGGAAAAGCCGCGTCGAACATCCCGCCAAAGCTGCCTATCTCTGTCAGCGTGCGCGCATTAAAGGTGCGCTGCGCGAGCCGCTTGATTTTTTCCGTCGCGATGTTCGCCGCGTCAATCGAGACGCCCGCGTCGCTGTAGGTGATTGATTGAGTCATTTATGTTTTGCTGCGATTCAACAACTCTTCCTGCAAGCTTCTGATTTTGTCCTGCATCGAATCGCGCGACTCTTCGTCGAGTGTGATGGTGAAGCGCAGGTGGTCGCCGTCGCTCGCGTCTTTGGGAAGAAAAGAGACGGGCATATCGAGACGCCCTTTCTCGTCATCGCCGAGCAAGACGACGGCCATTTCGTTATCTTCGATGCGGTCTATCACGGCGCGGAATTCGGTGGAGCGTGCAGAAGCTTTTTGTTCTTTGTCGCTCATCACTTATCCTCGCTCCATGCTTTGCCTTTTTTCTGTTTCTTCTCGCGCGGCGGCGGCCCGTAATCGCCGTAAGCGACAAAGCCAGAGCGATCCGAGTCGTCCTTTTGCGGGTCGCGGCCAGCCCACACGTCATCTTTGGTTTCTTTCGCCGTCTTGATGTCGTAGAGCTTGTTGTCCTTCGACTTGCCGTTGGTGGTAATCGTAATCTCGCCGTGCAAGTCCGTGC
>JACMLC010000378.1 GCA_014379795.1 Pyrinomonadaceae bacterium | reverse complement strand
CCTATGCTGCGCGTGATTTCGCCTATGCGCTCAAAGTTGATGATGCGCGGGTAGGCCGACGCGCCGCAGACGATGAGTTTTGGTTTGTGCTCTTCGGCGATGCGCTGCAATTCGTCGTAATCAATCTGCTCCGTCTCGCGCGAGACGCCGTAGTCCGCGACTTTATAGCTGAAGCCGGAAAAGTTGAGCGGGTGGCCGTGCGTCAGGTGTCCGCCGTGCGAGAGGTTCATGCCCAAGATTTGGTCGCCATATTCCAACGCCGCAAGATAAACAGCCATGTTCGCCTGCGACCCGCTATGCGGTTGAACATTCGCATGCTCTGCCCCGAAGAGCTGCTTGGCGCGGTCAATCGCGGCCTGCTCGACCACATCCGTCCATTCGCAGCCGCCGTAGTAACGCTTCTTCGGATAGCCTTCCGCGTACTTGTTGGTAAAGACCGAACCCATCGCTTCCAGCACGGCTTCGCTGACAAAATTTTCGGATGCGATCAGCTCAAGCCCATCGGCCTGACGGCTGACTTCATTGTTAATAGCATCGCTGATAATCGGATCAACTTCCGCGAGCGGCGCGTTAAAAAGTTCACTCATCTTTTTTCCTCAGTGCCTGTAAGCAGTTACCTGTTTTACGCACTAGCCTTTTGAGTTCGCTGGAGCAACCATATTTCAATCTCTTGGACATTCCACTGATCAGCCTCAACAGCAGACACCATCATAATCGAATCACCCGGCGTGGTAATCAGTTTCATGCTATTACGAAGCAAAAATATCTGGGTCAAGAGGATGGCGGTTCGCTTGTTCCCACCAACCCAAGGATGATTTTTAATAAGACCATAACAGAGGGTTGCAGCTTGCCTTATGATGTCTGCGTTCTCATACACAGCGGCTTGCTCTGGACGAGCCAAAGCAGATTCAACAAGGGAGCGGCTGAAAACGCCGTAGCGCGTTTCGCCCCAATACTGCATCAATTCAATGTGAAACAACATTGCTTCGGCGAAAGTTAGGTAAACAACCTTTTTAATCGCCAAGCCGTTTCATCTCCGCAAAGTCGTCATGAAATTGTTCTGAGATTTTCCGCACCATGTCTTTGATCTCAGGGGTAGCAGGCGGAAGAATCTCTGCTAACACCTTTCCTTCAGAAAGCTGGAAAATGAGATACGAGCCTTCCGCTACGTGAGCCGCCTGCGCCATCTCTGGCGTCATCTCAACGACCCAACTATCATATTGCGTCTTAATCGGTATGAGCGTGGTTGACATAATAAACCTCGTCAAGTGAGCGCCGCATCGCGCGGTGATTACCTTTCACCCTCTGGCCTGCAATCTTTCTCAATCTCTTTAATCTTCTCGACACGCGCGGCGTGACGCCCGCCGTCAAAATTCGCGCCGAACCAAGCGCGGACGATTTTCGGAATCTCTTCGACGGGCGTCGTGCGTGCGCCGATGGCGAGGACGTTGGCGTCGTTGTGCTGGCGCGCGAGCCGCGCAGTCTCTTCAGACCACGCGACGGCGGCGCGCACGCCCGGAACTTTATTTGCCGTGATTGCCATCCCCGTCCCGGAGCCGCAAACCAAAACGCCCTGCGCTGCCTCGCCATGCGCGACCGCCTCCGCGACCTTGCGCGCATAATCGGGATAGTCAACCGAATCTTCCGAGACCGTGCCGAAATCCTCTACTTCCAACCCGAGTTCATGAAACAGAGGTTTTAGACGCTCTTTCTCTTCGTAACCCGCGTGGTCGCTGGCAAGCGCGATTTTCATTTATGGCAAAACCTCTCGTGCAAGTGTTTGATGTGATTCGAGAAAGCGATGGTACATCACGCCACTTGAGGGGCGCAACAAGCAGGAGTTCTATGTTTGCGTTAGATAGCCAGACTAAGCGAGAATGCGTGTTTGTCGTAAAGCAATTTTCCCTGAGGAGATAGCAGTCAAACTTTTATGCGCTGGTCACAATTTTTCATTCCCACGCTTCGCGAAGACCCCGCAGACGCGGAGGTCGTCTCGCATCGCCTGCTCCTGCGCGCAGGCATGGTGCGCCAACTCTCTGCGGGCATCTATTCATACTTGCCGCTCGCACAGCGCGTCGCATTGAAGGTCATGAACATCTTGCGCGAAGAGATGAACGCCATCGGCGGGCAGGAATTCTTTCTGCCTGCTTTGAATCCGCGCGAGGTCTGGGAAGAGACGGGTCGTTGGACAGCGATGGGCGACAACATGTTTCGCCTCAAAGACCGCAAGGGCGCGGATATGTGTTTGGGGATGACGCATGAAGAGATTTTTACATCCATCGCGCGCCACGAGCTACGCTCTTACAAGCAACTGCCGCAGGTCTGGTATCAGATTCAGGT
>JACMLC010000377.1 GCA_014379795.1 Pyrinomonadaceae bacterium | reverse complement strand
GCGCATTACCTGAAGGCGATGATGCGCGACAAGATCGGCAGCTTTATGTCGCGTAAGGACTGCGAAATCTTCCTCAATCGCTGGATTAACAACTATGTGACTGAGGATGATACAGCATCGCCGACGACCAAAGCGCAGTACCCCTTGCGCGAGGCGCGGATTGAAGTGGCGGAAGTGCCCGGCAAACCCGGAGTTTACAAGGCTGTGGCCTTCCTTCGCCCGCATTTCCAGTTGGACGAGTTGTCTGTTTCCTTGCGTCTGGTCGCGGAGCTTCCGCCGCCGGTTAACAAGTAAGTCCATTCGCGGTGATAGGCTGGAAATATCCGGTCTATCACCGCTTAATTTCGACATGGACGCTCTTCTATCGCTCGCTTCGGGAGCGCAAATCTGCCGGGCGCGTGCGTCTCTGATGTCATTAGGCGATGAGATAATGAGACACCCGGCGGACATGTAAAAACTACTGGCAATTCGCTTAAAAAGACATTCGGAAGCGGCTGAATATTTCAGGCTTCCATTCCCACTCTCGAAAGGAGACACAACAATGGCAGCGGTAGATTATTTCTTAAAAATAGCAGGAGTTGAAGGCGAAAGCGGCGACCACGCGCACAAAGGCGAGATTCAGGTCGAATCATGGTCGTTCGGCGCGCAGCAATCGGGAACGATGGCGTTCGGCGGCGGCGGCGGCGCAGGCAAAGTCACAATGAACGACTTTCACTACGTGATGAAAGTCTGCAAAGCCAGCCCCAAGCTGTTTCTGGCTTGCGCGACCGGCGAGCACTTCAAGGAAGCGACGCTGACCGCGCGCAAGGCCGGTAAGCAGCAGCAGGAATTTCTTAAATGGAAATTCACAGACCTGATCGTCTCTTCGTATCAGACGGGCGGCTCTGGCGGCGCTGATGTCATTCCGATGGATCAGATTTCGATGAACTTTGCAAAGGTCGAAGTCGAGTACAAAGAGCAGAAGCCGGACGGCAGCCTCGGCGGTGCGGTCAAGGCCGGTTACGACCAGAAGCAGAACAAGGAAGTCTAACGGGCAAGCGCCAGAGCGCGCCCCGTGAGCCTTTGTGGGGATGTAAGCGCTGGAGCCGTAAGGAAATTGAAAACCGAACCTGCGGGCGCTCGCGGCGTGCAGCAAGCACGACCCGGCTTCTGCCGCCGAAGCGCCCGATTTTTTCCTGTGAGTCAACTTTCTCCGGCGCCGGCGCCCCGCTCTTCTCGTCCCCGACAGGCGAGAAACTTCAGCGCGGGCGCAAATTATTTCCGAAGGCTAGTCCGGATCTAAAGTTTTTTGTCTCTCGCGCCCCCTCCGCTCGAAGTCATGAGCGCGCCAACGGATTCTCCTGAAAGTTTTAGACCAGAGTAGCAGAAGCCGTCAGGCTCGCTTTCAAAGGAAGAGTCCGAAGACCAATGGCTTCTTGGACATTTTTAGTTAAAGGAAAGAGTTTTGCTTAGAACAGACAACGAAGTCCGCATCACTCCTTCGGTGCTTGACCGCCTGCTCGATTACGAGCCGGAGTTGTCGCGCGAGCCTGTGACTTCGCGCGCCAAAAGCCTGCGGCAGTTAAAGCAATCGGTCAAACGCGATCTCGAATGGCTGCTCAATACACGCCGCACCGCCGAAGTTGTGCCGCCCGAATTAAAGGAACTGAACGACTCGCTTGCCGTTTTCGGGCTGCCGGATTTTACGACCGCGAGCGTTAAAAACACGTCGGATCAAAAAATGATGCGCCGCGCTCTGGAAACTGCGATTCGCGTTTTCGAGCCGCGCCTTGAAGATTTGGTCGTGACGCTTGAGCCGATGGATAGCATCGAGCGCGTGATGCGTTTTCGCATTGAGGCGCGCCTGAAGGTCGAGCCTGCGCCTGAGCCGATTACCTTCGATACCGTCTTACAGCTTGGCAGCGGCCAGATTCTGGTGCAGGAGAAATAATGCGCGACGAGCTTCTGGGATACTACGAGCGCGAGCTGGTCTTTATGCGCCAGATGGGAGCGGAGTTTGCACGCAAGTATCCGAAGATCGCTTCGCGCCTGCTGATTGAAGAGAACACTTGCGACGACCCGCACGCAGAGCGAATGATCGAAGCTTTCGCTTTTCTAGCGGGGCGCGTGCATCTCAAAATAGATGACGAATTTCCGGAAATCACGGAATCTTTTCTGAACGTTCTTTATCCGCACTATCTGTCTCCGATTCCTTCGATGTCCATCGTGCAGTTCTCGCCTGAGCGCGCGAATCTGACGACCGGGTACGCGCTGCCGCGTGAGACCAGCTTGTATTCAAACCCTGTGCAGGGAACGCCGTGCCGGTTTCGTACCTCTTACAACACGACGATCTGGCCTGTAGAGGTTGAGTCGGCTTCGCTGGAATCGCTTGACCCTGTGGATACGCGCGGGCGTTGGGGAGAAGCCGTCATCAAGCTCAGCTTGACCTGTTATAACGAAACCAAGCTGGCGACGATGCGTACCGGCGAGGGCGAGGTGATTGACAGTCTCAGGTTTTATCTGAACGGCGAAGCGCAGATTATCTACCCGCTTTACGAATTGATCTTTAATCAGGCGACGCGTGTCGAGCTGCGCCCAAAGGCCACAAAGAAGACTTCCAGAACCGCTTTGCTCAAGACGCCTATGCCGACCTCGCCCATTGTGCTTCCGGCCAACGTGCTCAAGCCTGTGGGATTTGAGGCGGACGAAGGAATGCTGCCGTACACGGCGCGCTCCTTTACCGGATACAGGCTGCTTTCGGAATACTTCGCCTTCCCTGAAAAGTTTTTATTCTTTGATGTGACGGGCTTGAGCAAGGCATCGCAGGCGGGCTTTGGCGACCGCTTCGAGATTGCTATTTACCTGCGCGATGTGACGCCGCCGCGCGGGGCTGTTGACGCCGGAACGTTTCAGCTCAACTGCACCCCGGTCATCAATCTTTATCAGGAGCTTGCCGAGCCGATTCACCTGACCGCGCAGCAGCACGAGTATCATGTCATTCCTGACGTGCGCCGCCAGTTGGCGACCGAGATTTATAAAGTCGAGAGCGTGAGCGCGTCCGACCCGCGCACGAAAGAGACAAGAGAGTTTCAGCCTTTCTACTCATTCCGCCACGCCTATGACCGCGAGCAGGATCGCACTTTCTGGTACCCGAGCCGCCGCCAGTCGCAGAAACCCGAAGACCCCGGCACAGAGGTTTACATCTCGCTCGTTGATCTGGGGTTCAACCCGCATGTCCCGGCGGTCGAAACGCTTAACGTGCATGCGCTCTGCACCAATCGCGACCTTCCCGGCAAGCTGCCGTTCGGCGGAAGCGAAGGCGATCTGGAAGTCGAGGGCGTCGCGCCTTTTTCGCGCGTCCGCTGCCTGACTAAGCCGACCGAAACCTTGCGCCCGCCTTTAAAGCGCGCGACGCAGTGGCGCCTTCTCTCGCATCTGACCTTAAATCATCTCTCGCTGGTCGAGGGCGACGGCTCGCCCGAAGCCTTGCAGGAGATTTTGTATCTGTACGATCTGGCGGATTCCTCTTCGACGCGCAAGCAGATTAAGGGCATCAACAAAGTCTCAAGCCGCCGCGTGACCAGACAAACCGGCATGCGTATCGGCGCGGGCTTCGTGCGCGGGCTGGAAACCACTATCGAGTTCGACGAAGAACAGTATGTCGGCAGCGGTCTCTTTCTGTTCGCTTCCGTGCTGGAACGCTTTCTTGGACTCTATGCCTCTATCAATTCTTTTAACCAGCTCGTGGCAAACACCAAACAGCGTGAAGGACAATTCAAGCGATGGCAACCGAGGGCGGGGGAGCACATACTCCTCTAATCAAAGTTCTCTTTGACGAGCCGTATCGCTTCGATTTTTTTCAGGCGGTGCGCTT
>JACMLC010000039.1 GCA_014379795.1 Pyrinomonadaceae bacterium | reverse complement strand
TATCGCTTGCCGCTCGCGCTCAGGCGCGAAGCGCGTTTAGGCTCTCGCCTGCTCGTCACCTTCGGGCGCAAACGCATCACAGGCTATATCGTCGCGCTGCATCATGAGCTAGACCCTGCATCGGACTTGCAGGACGAGAAAATCAAGGACGCGGAAGAGTTGCTTGATGCAGAGCCGTTGTTGACGCCGGAGATTCTGGAAATTACGCGTTGGGTGGCGGAGTATTATGCCGCGCCGTGGGGCGAAGTCTTAAAGGCTGCGCTGCCCGCCGGTCTGAACGCGACGGTCGAGCAGCTTTTGTACATCACGCCCGAAGGCCGCGACGAACTGGCGCGCCTGCCGATTCATCGCCGTGCGACGGCCAAGGCACGCGCGCTGCAACTCGTGGCTGAAGCAACAGAGATTCCTTTGCGCCTCGTCGCGCGGCACGTCGGAGAGGCGCAAGGCTCAAGAGTCGCGCGTGAGCTTGAGCGCGCGGGTTGGATTACGCTGGCCTATCGCCAACGCTCCGTGCTGGCTCGCGCCAAGCGGCGCAAGGCTGTCCGGCTGCTGCCGCTTGAGAATGATGCTGTTTCGGAGTCTACGGCGCGCGCTTTGACGGATGCGCAGCAAAGAATCATCGAGACGCTGATTGACGTTGGCGGCGAAATGGCTTTCACGGACTTGCTGGAAGCTGCGAACGCGAGCGCATCTTCGGTGCAAACTTTGGAAAAGCGTCGCCTGCTCGAAGTCTTTGTGCGCGAAGTCAGGCGCGACCCGCTCGTCGGCGCAAAGCTCCCCGCGAAAGATTCATTCACGCTCACAACGGCGCAGACGAGCGCGCTCAACGAAATCGAAAATGCGATTTCACAAGGCGGCTATGCGGCGTTCCTCTTGCACGGCGTCACGGGCAGCGGGAAAACGGAAATCTATATTCGCGCCATGAGCGCAACGCTGGCGCGCGGCAAATCCGCGATGATGCTTGTGCCTGAGATTGCTTTGACGCCGGTCTTCTCGCGCCGCCTGCGCGCATGCTTTGGCGATGAAGTAGCGATCTTTCATTCTTCTTTGACCACTGGCGAGCGTTTTGACGAATGGAGTCGTTTGAAAAAAGGCGAAGCGCGAATTGTTATCGGCACGCGCTCTGCGGTTTTTGCGCCTGTCTCCGAGCTGGGTTTGATCGTGATAGACGAGGAACACGAGAACTCTTACAGGCAACAGGAGTCACCTTACTATCACGGGCGCGACACGGCGATTGTGCGTGCGCGCAAAGAGTCTGCGGTCGTCGTCTTAGGCTCAGCCACACCCTCGCTCGAATCTTTTCACAACGCGCAGAATGGGAAATCGCAATACCTTCAACTGCCAAGCAGAATCGGCAATCGTGCGATGGCTCGCGCCGAGATGATAGACATGCGCGCGGTCTTTGCAGAGCATGGACGCCCTGAAGTTTTCTCTGCTCAACTGCTCACAGCCATCGAAGAGACGCACGCGCGCGGCGAGCAATCCATCATCCTCTTAAACCGTCGCGGCTATTCGAGCTTTGTCTTGTGCCGCACCTGCGGCGAATCAATTCATTGCCCGAATTGCGATGTCACGCTCACATATCATCGCGGCGAATCGAGCCTCATTTGCCACTATTGCAATCACCGGCGACAAGCTCCAAAAGCATGCCCTTCATGCGCCGGAAAATATATTTACTATGTCGGCGAAGGCACAGAGCAGATTGAAGAAATTCTGCAAAAGAAGTTTCCCACACTCAAGATCGCGCGCCTCGACCGCGACACGACTTCGCGCCGCAAGCTGTTTGAGAAAGCCATCCTGGAATTCGGCGCGGGCGAGCTGGACATGCTGGTCGGCACGCAGATGCTTGCGAAGGGACATGATTTTCCGAACGTCACGCTGGTCGGCGTCGTCTCGGTTGACGCGGGGTTGGCCTTGCCGGACTTTCGCTCAGCCGAGCGGACTTTCCAGCTCATCACGCAGGTCGCAGGGCGCGCGGGGCGCGGGCGTCGCGCGGGGCGCGTCCTGATTCAAACCTTTCATCCGAATCATTATGCGCTCAGACATGCCTGCGCACAGGACTACGCGGGGTTTTACGCAGAAGAGATACGCTATCGCAAGAGCCTCAGCTATCCGCCTTTTGTCGCGCTCGCATCCATCCTCGTGCATGGCGAAGATTTCATGCCCGTCATGAGCACGGCAGGGGAAATACGCAAGGCTTTGGATGAAGCGAATAGCGAGCGCGCCTGTCGTATCTTAGGCCCCGCGCCCGCCCCGCTCGCACGGCTCAAGGGCGAGCATCGCATACAACTCCTGCTCAAATCACGCAGCCGCCCACGCCTGCGCGAAGTCATAGACATGGCTCTATCAAGCGCGGCTGCTGCGGGCTGCGACCTGCGCGCCGTAAATCTGGAGATTGATCCCGTTAATCTCATGTAAAGATAAGTCCCAAGTCCCAAGTCTCAAGTCCCAAGTTAAGAAAATGTCTTTGACTTGGGACTTGAGACTTGGAACTTGAGACTTTTCCATTGCAACCCACCCCGGCACAAACATCTGACAATGAACTCCTTGCAGCGATTGCGCGCGGGGACGAAGGGGCGTTGGCGTCTCTGTACGACCGCTACAGGCTAATCCTTTTTGGTCTTATCCTACGTATATTACACAGCCGCCCCGAAGCGGAAGATGTGTTGCAAGAGGTTTTCCTGCAAGCATGGCAAAAGGCTGCGGATTTTGACGAGACGCGCGGGCGCCCGTTTACGTGGCTGGTGACGCTGGCGCGCAGCCGCGCGATAGACCGCCTGCGCTCGCTCGGCTCGCGCGAACGTGTCGCAACGGAAGCCGCCCGCGAGGTCATTGAAGAAGTCGCGGACGCAGCGACCGATGCAGAATCGGCACAGCAGAGCGAGGCCGTGCGCGCCGCTTTAAATGAATTGCCGGAAGAGCAAAGACAGGTTTTATTGCTCGCTTACTTTGAAGGCTTTACGCAGTCCGAGATTGCCAAGCGGCTGAGCGCGCCGCTCGGCACAGTCAAGACGCGCATGCGCTCAGGCATGATTCGCCTGCGCGAGTTGCTGGGAACGAAGATGAAATTGATGCGTTAAAAGGTTCAACAGCTTCTCTCGCATCAAAGCTATCGGGTCCGAAGAATTAAATGTTAGCGTTTGGAAGTGGTAAAAATTTTGAGCCGCCACGAAGAATACAAAGAGATGCTCGTCCCTCATGCGCTCGGTGCGCTTGAGCCGGACGAGGCGCGCTCGCTCGAAGAACATTTAGAGCAATGCGCCGAGTGCCGCGACGAGCTTGATAGTTGGCAGGAGACTGCCGCTACGCTTGCGTATGCCGCCGACGCAGCGGAGCCGCGCGCAGAGCTGCGTGCGCGCATTATCGAACAGGCGCGCAAGCTGCCGCAGTCCGCCAGCAATAACTCTGAAAGACAACGTGACGCGCTTGAAATTGGCGCGAATAAAGATTCCGCAACCAGATCAAACGTTATTCCGATGCCCATCGCATCGCGCAGCGCGTGGAGTTCGGCGCAAAGATTCGGCGCGATTGCAGCCTCGCTCATTATCGCTGCGCTCGCCATCGCACTCGTCATTCAGTGGCAACGCACCAACACGATGGAAGCGGAGCTGGCAAGGCTCTCTCGCCAGAATAATGAGACGCAGCAGGAGCTGGCGCAACTGCGCGATGAGAATCAATTTCTGGCCTCGCCGAATGCGCGTCTGGCCTCTCTGTCCGGCACGGAGATGGCAAAGGATGCGCGCGCGCGGCTGGCTTATGACCACAACACAGGGCGCGCGATGCTCATCGCAGACGGTCTGCCGCCCGCGCCTGCCGGAAAAGCTTATCAACTGTGGTTTATCGTCGAAGGCAAACCGCCGATGCCCGGCGGCGTCTTCACGACAGACGCACAGGGACGCGCAGAGCTTCACGACCAAATGCCGCCCGAAGGCCGCAACGCCGGAATCTTTGCCGTCACCTTAGAGCGCGCGGGCGGCGTCCCACCCCCCGAAGGCAAAGCATTTTTACAGGGCAAAGCATCATAATCAGGGTGAAGGGGATAGGGTGTAGGGTGTAGCTCAAGACACTTTTGTTTTTAACTACACCCTACACCCTATCCCCTTCACCCTATTTTTTCCTTCCTCTTAAATCCACTTGTCGAATTGATCCGTAAATAGAACAGAGCGATCCCAAATAAAATCGGCTGGAGTGGCAACCGCTGGCCGGGCGCTTGTGAGAGCGACCCTTTTAAGTTTTGGTTCTGCAAATCAAGCGTGTTTCGCCACAACACGTCAGGCTGCGCCGGGGGGCGGT
>JACMLC010000376.1 GCA_014379795.1 Pyrinomonadaceae bacterium | reverse complement strand
GATTTGATTGACGCAGAATACATACGCGATGTCGAGCCGGGCGAGATGATCTTGATTGACGAGCGTGGGCTTCATTCATCCTTTCCTTTGCCGCCGCGAGAGCATTCGATGTGCATCTTCGAGCATGTCTATTTCGCGCGTCCCGATTCTGCGATCTATGGCCGCTCGGTCAACGAATCGCGCCACAAGATGGGCAAGCGGCTCGCCGTCGAGCAGCCCGCAGACGCAGACCTCGTTGTGCCCGTGCCGGATTCCGGCGTCGCCGCAGCCATCGGCTATGCTGCGCAATCAGGCATCAATTACCGTCAGGGATTAGTGCGCAACCATTACGTCGGGCGCACTTTCATCGAGCCGAAACAATCCATCCGAAGTTTTGGCGTCCGCATCAAACTGAACCCCGTGCGCCATCTTATTCAAGGCCGTCGCATCGTCCTCGTAGACGATTCGATTGTGCGCGGCACGACTTCAAAGAAAATCGTGCGGATGGTCAGAGAAGCCGGAGCGACCGAAGTTCACATGCGTATCAGTTGCCCGCCGACCATCAGCCCCTGCTTCTACGGCGTGGACACGCCGAACAAATCTGATTTAATCGCCGCGCAGATGCCTGTGGAAGAGATACGCCGTTTTATCGAAGCGGATTCATTGGGCTATCTCTCGCTCGAAGGCATGCTGGCGGCGACGGGCATCAGCGCGGACTCTTCCTGCGTCGCCTGCTGGACGGGCAACTATCCGACGCGCATCACACGCGAAGCAGAAACCATGTTCGCGCGCGAGCATGAGCCTGTGCCGTCAGGTGAGGTTTCTTAATTATGAGAAGACTTCTTAAAGCAATTATGTTGGCGGTGCTGCTACAGCTTAGCGTGCAAGCCATTCAAGAAACAGAGAAGGAATATAGCTATACAGTGCAAGGCCGCATCGTTGACGGGCACGGAAGTCCGGTCGCCGGTGCGGACATCACTTTCGAGCCGTCAGGCGGGGGAGGCTGCGTCACTCTAAGCTATAAGTCCGACGAGGATGGATGGTTCTACATCAGCGGGATAGCATCAACCCCAAATCTGGAATGGGTCTTAATAGTGACAGACGACGCGGAATTGCCGGAGGGCACAGACAAGCTGGTCTATCCTCACGCGGGCAGTGTTTGGAGTACGGATTATTACCCGGCGCTGGCAGGCCGCAAAGTCACGATCAAGCAGAATGATGATGTGGATTTAGGCGATGTACCTCTACAAATTCGCTTTCATCCGATTTTGCTGCGCCTGCTGGATGAGAAAGGCAGTCCTCTGTTTGCGGAAAAAGATGAGTCGCCCTCCTTCTGGTTTCGCGTGCGTGACCCGCGCGGCGATGTGGTCAGCGAAAGCAACTACGCGAAAAACGCCTTGCGTAAATCGGAATCGGCTGTCTCCATCGCCCTGCCCGAAGGAAAATGGTTTCTTGAAGTAGCGGCCATGTCGAATGATAAAGGTGAGCCCCCGCACGCGACCCTCATGCTTGAAGTATTGCCATCGGACGGAACGAAACAGGTCACGTTAAATCTGAGTTCCGGTCAGCCGCCGATTGCACCCGCCGCTTCAAAGCTTCAGCCGGAAGAGGCACGGCGCGAGTTGGCACGTCTGGGCTTCGCCTTCACCGAAGAATCTTTTCTCAGGCGCGTCGAGAGCGGAAATCAGGCGGCTGTAGAGCTTTTCTTAACCGCCGGAATGAGCGCGAATGCTCATGGCGGTAACGACTGGACAGCCCTGATAGCAACGGCTGACAGAGGCCATGCCGACATCTTGCGCAGCTTGCTCAGTCGAAACGCTGATGTCAATGCCAGAACCGCAGATGGAACGACTGCTTTAATGGTTGCCTCACTAAGGAACGACGCATCCATCGTCAAGGCCATCGTAGACAGCGGCGCGGATTTAAACAGCAAAACCGACGAAGGCTGGACCGCGCTGCTATTAGCTGCCGCCAACGGGCGAGATCAGATTGTAGATGTGCTGCTCGCCGCGGGCGCGGATGTTAATCTCAAAGATAAAAACGGCAACACAGCCCTGATGCTGGTTAGCGAAGCGGGCGATGCTGAAATCATGCAGGCACTGCTGAATAAAGGCGCGCAGGTTAATGCGGCCAATGCAAAGGGGCAGACGGCTCTGATCCTTGCCATGTTAAACGAAGGCTCTTTTCCGGGCATGAAGTTGCTATTGGAACGGGGTGCGGATGTCAACGCCAGAGATAAAACAGGCGCAACGGCCTTAACACATGCAGCGACGCGGAAAGATAAGAACTTCGTCCGGCTCCTGCTGGAAGTGGGGGCTAAAAAATAATTCGTCCGAGTCGAATGCAGGCATGAGCCGGTTCCATTAGATTAAGTAGGAAGTTTTTATGAATATCAAAGTAATCATCGAGCAAGGCGAAGACGGCTATTTTGTTGCTCATGTCCCATCTCTCAAAAGCTGTTGGTCACAAGGTAAGACCAAAGAAGAAGCCCTGCAAAATATCCGCGAAGCGATAGATTTATATTTAGAGCCTTAGTCTTGAAGATTTCTTGAAAGAAGTTAAATGAGCATCACATTCAAACCGCTCAGCGTGTAGGAGAAGCAATAGATGGCGAGAAATAGACGCGGCTGCGGGTGCGCGATTGCGGCCTTTGTGGTTTTTGTGGGCGTGGTCGCCGCGGCCTACTTTTTTATTCTCCGTCCGTTGCTGGATAGGAGAAAGGTTCCGCCGCCTTCGGGCAAAGAGCTACAGGTACACATGCTCGATGTCGGGCAGGGCGATGCGATTCTGATCGTCTCGCCGGAAGGCAAGACCGTTTTGGTTGACGCGGGCGATACGGGACGCGGCAAGATCGTGCTTGACGCGTTCAGCCGCCACAACGTCAAACAGCTAGATTATCTGATCGCGACGCACGCGCACGCAGACCACATCGGCGGCGCGGACGAAGTTCTCAACGCGACGAAAGTTTTGAACGTGATTGACAGCGGCGTCGTGCCGCCCTCGCGCTCATCCAATGAGAACGGAAACAAAAACGCCAAGCCCAAGACGAGCGGCAAGACGACGGAGCTGCCGACGACGAAATCCTATCTGGACTTTCTGGAAGCCGTGAAGAAGAACGGCTCAAATTATCAGAAGGCTGCGCCCGGACAAAAGTTTGACCTCGGCGGCGGCGCGTTTCTGACCGTGCTGGCTCCGATTGAGCCGCTTTTTACGCCCGATCAGGTGCGCTCGGGCGGCAACGCGCCGAACGCTAATTCGGTCGTCACGCGGCTGGACTACGGCGAGTTCTCTATGATTCTGACGGGCGATGCGGAGGCTCAGACCGAAGAGCGCATGATGAATCAGGGCGCGACACTC
>JACMLC010000375.1 GCA_014379795.1 Pyrinomonadaceae bacterium | reverse complement strand
GCGGTCGCGGAAGTTTCCCAACGCATCGAGCGCGCCCTGCGCGAAGTCGTCCTCAACGCAGAGCATGAAGAAGCCCTCAACACGATTGCCAGAGCCGAGCGCATTTTTTCTTCCGAGCGTGCGCAAAGAGAAGATGAACGGAGCCTCGCGCGCGAGTTCGAGCTGCGTCGCCGCTTTATCGAAGGCTATGCGTTTCTGCGCACGCACGCGCCCGAACGTCTCGCGACGCTGGCCTCGCGCATCACGCGTTATGAAGAAGAGCTGAATCAGGCCGGAATCAACCCGCGAGATTTAGCAGCCCCCGGCGCGCCGCGCGCTGTGGCCGCGCACGCCTTGAAGCGCGTGATATTGTTTCTACTGATGCTGCCGTTCGCGCTCTTGGGAACCGTCGCGCATTACCCTGCCTACAAGCTCTCAGGCTATTTCGCGGTCAAATTTTCGTACAGCTATGATGATGTCGTTTCAACTATCAAGATACTCGCGGCGACACTGCTCTTTCCTGTGACGTGGGGCGCGTTAGGCGTGTTGTGCTACTGGCTGGCGGGTTGGGAATATGCTGTGATCGCATTAATTCTCATCCCGCTCGCGGGTTATGCGGCGGTGCGCTTCTACGAAGAGCTTGACCGCTTTATCGCGGGCGCACGCGCCCTCGTCTTTTTCATCACGCGCCGCTGGTTCTTCAAAAAGCTGCTGGTTGAGCGGCGCGCGATACATGACGAGATTTTATCGCTCGGCAACGAGGCCGTGAGCGAGGGAAATTAACAGGATGAAAAGCAAGGATGAAGGCGGAAGGATGGCAGGCATGCTATTCAAGCTTGAGCCGCTCATCTCGAATAGCATCGCTTTCATCCTTCCGCCTTCCGCCTTCATCCTTTGACTAATTCGATGATTACTCAAAATCCGCAGAGCCGTATTGCCATCGTCGGTTGCGGGAATGTCGGGGCGACCAGCGCGTATGCTTTGATTATGCAGGGCATCGCGCGCGAGGTCGTGCTGCTGGATAAGAATGCGTCGCAGGCTGCGGGAGAGGCTATGGACTTGCAGCATGCCGTGCCGCTCGGCGCTCCGGTGCGCGTTTGGGCTGGGGATTACGTGGATGCCGCGCAGGCTGCGATTGCCGTTATCGCGGCAGGCGTCGGCTCTGTGCCGGGGGAAACGCGGCTGGATTTGTTGGGGCGCAATGTGACGGTCGTGCGCGAGTGTATGAAGAATTTGCTGGCAGAAGGTTTCGCTGGCCTTGTGCTGATGACGACGAATCCCGTGGACGTGCTGGCGCAGATCGCGCAGGAAGAATCGGGCTTGCCTGTCGAGCATGTGATTGGTTCGGGGACGGCGCTTGATACTGCGCGGCTGCGCGCGATGCTTGGAGAGGCCATAGGGGTCGAGGCGCGCTCGGTTCACGCTTACATCATAGGCGAGCATGGCGATTCGGAGGTCGCCGCTTGGAGCTGTGCGCGCATCGCTGGAGTTCCGCTCAAAGATTACTGCGCGCCGGACGAGTGCCCGGACTTTGACAAGCTTTTACAGCGCGTGCGTCGTGCAGCCCCTGAGATTATCAAGCACAAGGGGCATACGTCTTATGCCATCGCCGCGTGCGTGGCGCGTATCTGCGAGGCTGTGCTGCGCGACGAGCATACTGTGCTGCCGGTTTCGACCATGACGAGCGGGCAGTATGGCATCAATGGAGTATACTTGAGCTTGCCGTGTATCGTCGGCCAGCGCGGCGTCGAGCGCGTGATCGAGTTGCCGCTGGATGAAGCAGAGCGAAAAGGCTTGCATGCTTCAGCGGAGATTTTGAGGAAAACTCTTTCAAGCCTCCGGCCCGATATGATTTCCAATCCACAGGCATGATTTTATAGAGTAGCGTCATGAAAATACTTGTTGCCTATGATGGTTCCGATTGTGCGGACGCCGCGCTGGATGACTTGCAGCGCGCGGGCTTGCCGCCCGACGCGGTAGAAGTCGTTGTCATGTCTGTGACGGAAATCTGGCTCCCGCCGCCGTCGAGCCTTGAAAAAGGCGAAGCTTCGGCAGAACGGCAAAAAGTTTCAGTGAAGCACAGCAAGGCGATAGAGGAGACACGCGCTCTGGCTGCAAGAGCGCGCGTGCGCCTGCAACAAAACTTTCCGGGCTGGCAGGTCAGCGCAGAGGATGCTTACGGCTCGCCCGCTTGGGAGATTATCAGCAAGGCGGATGCGTGGCGGCCTGACCTGATCGTCGTCGGCTCGCATGGACGCACTGCTCTAGGGCGTTTGGTCTTGGGCAGCGTGTCGCAAAAAGTTCTGACCGAATCGCGCTCGTCCGTGCGCGTCGCGCGTGGTCGCGTCGAAGTTGAAGCTTCGCCTGTGCGGATTGTTATCGGCGTAGACGGCTCAGACGGCTCTGCCGGGGCTGTCAGCGCGGTCGCCGCGCGCAAGTGGCCTCAAGGAAGCGAAGCTCACGTCGTCGTCGTCGAAGACTCGCTCACGCCAACCGCCTCCGGTCGTTTCATTCCGCCCGTCGCCGACTGGATTGAAGAAAGTAACAAAGAAGATTTGCAGTGGGTGCATGAGACAGCCGACAAGGCTGTGGCAGAGCTGAGCGCGGCGGGGTTAAATGTTTCTTCACTCGTCGCGGAAGGCGACCCGAAACGCATGCTTATCGAAGAAGCAGAGAAGTGGGGCGCAGATTGTATCTTTGTCGGCTCCACAGGATTCAGCGGCAGCCGCCTCTCGCGCTTCCTGCTCGGCAGCGTCTCCTCCGCCGTCGCCGCCCGCGCGCACTGCTCCGTCGAAGTCGTGCGGACACCACAAGCGGAAGAATCAGTTTAGCCACAGAGACACGGAGAAGAAAAGAAGTTGGCAGTTGGCAGTGTGCAGTTGGCAGTAATGCTCTCAGCCTTTTTCACTATCTGTCTTGTCTCTGTGTCTCTGTGTCTCTGTGGCTGGTATGAGCTAAAGCAGCCGCTTCGTCCGTCATCTTTCCCGCCAGCATCAATCCGACCATCTTGTAATCAGCCATCAAAGACCACAAGGGATGCTCAAACGTGGCGGGGCGATTGTGCTCTATGAAGAAGTGCGCAGTCCACGCCGCCGCGTAGCCGGGAACAAAAGCAACGGGGAGCCAACGCCACTTGCCGCGCGCGATCAGGGCGGCGGCGCAAGCCATCCCGACGGTCGTGCCGACAAAATGCAGAGCGCGCGTCTCCGGCTTGCTATGCTCCGCGACGTAATGCGGCCAGAACTCTTCGAATGTTTTCATCTCTTGATTAGACATGATGCTCCAAAGGCAGAAGCCAGAAGTCAGGAGTCAGAAGGAAAAGCTGAAACCGTTTTTATTCCGGCTCCTGTCTTCTGGATTCTGGCTTCTGCTTTTCACTCTTCCTCGCTTTCTCCGAACAATCGTTGGTAGTCTTCGGGCGGCGTTGGCGGCAGCTTGGCGAGTTGCAGGTTTTCTTCGACGTGCTTGTCGCGGCTCATGCCGACCAGCGCGGTCGTGATGCCGTGCGTCGAGCGGACGAACTGGATGCCCGTCTGCGCGTCTGTGGCGAGTGAGCCGAGCAGTTCGCGTATGTGTTCCGGCAACCCTTGCGCGACGCGTCCCTGCAAGATAGATGCGCTCGACATTACTGTGATGCCAAGCGCGATTGCCGCTTCAAGCACGGAGACCTGCTCGCCGTCCAGCGTTTGATTGGCTAACACCAGAGCTTCGGGCATCGCTAAATTAAGAGGGAGTTGGATAAAGCGAAAACCGTTTGATTCGCCTCCGACCTCGCGTGCCAGCTTCACCATGCTTTCCAGCGAATGATAGTCACGCGCGCTCTCTGCGACGCGAAAGCCGTTCCAAGTCGCCACGCCATAGCATTTGATTTTGCCTTCGGCTCGGTTCTGCTCAAGCCGCTCAAAGGCCGCGCGCAGCTTTGTTTCAAACTCCGCGCGCGGGACGGACGCGAGCTGCGACTCTGGATTGTGTATGTAATATACGTCAATGCACTGTAGATTCATGTTCCGCAGTGATTGCTCAAGCTGGCTTTGCAGGTAGTCTGGCGTCATGCAATGGCTGCCGCCGACGATGTCCGAAAATTCCGCGATGCCCGTTTTGACAAAAGTCTCTTCGACATAACGGCGCACATCCGCGGGCGGCTGGCCGTCAAAGGGCAGGTAGCCGCCTTTCGTGCAGATGACAATCTCTTCGCGCGCGAATCTTTTACGCTCGACCAATTCGTTTAAGGCCGCGCCGATGACTCTTTCGCTTCTCTGAAAACGATAGTTGGCGGCGGTGTCTATCACGTTACAGCCCAGCTCGACCGCGCGCGTGATGGCCTGCGTGTAACGCTCGTCAGTGCCGGAGTCCGCTTCGCCTAAATAAGTTCCGATGCCGATGGAAGAGAGCCACAAGTCCTGTTCGAGACGAAAATGTTCCGTCGCCGCTTCACCCTTAAAGCGGTCACGATAACGCGCAGTCCCTTCCAATGTCGCGCAGCCGTCAAAAGCCATG
>JACMLC010000374.1 GCA_014379795.1 Pyrinomonadaceae bacterium | reverse complement strand
TGGCTCGGGGTGGACGGATTTATGGCGACCGCGCCGGGACTCTTGTTGACGCTGGCGGGCGGCGTGTTCGCAGACCTTGTTGATCGTCGTCGCTTATTGCTCTACACACAAATCGGCGCGATGTTGTGCGCGTTCGTGCTGGCTCTGCTCCTCGTCCTGGATGTCGTGCAAGTCTGGATGATCCTGTTGATTTCGTTTGCGACGGGCTGCTGCTTTGCCATCGCGGGGCCTTCATATCAGGCCATCACGATTGATTTAGTCGGGCGCGCAGACCTCACCAATGCCATCTCGCTTAACTCGGCGCAGTTTCAACTCTCGCGATTGTTGGGGCCTGTGTGCGCGGGGCTGGCGATTGCCTATCTGGGTCTGGTGGGATGCTTTTTTCTCAACGGAGCATCATACTTTGCTGTCATCGGGTCGCTGATGCTGGTGCGGTTTGACGCAGCGAGTCATGCTGCGACGCATGCTGTGACGGACAGGCGTGCCTTGTGGCTTGATCTGGTCAACGGGTTTCGTTACGTGCTGAGGCGCAGGCGTGTCTCGATGCTGCTGCTCACCTGTTTCGTCACGAACCTCTTCGGCGCGCCGTATCTGTCGCTGATGCCGCATTTTGTGCGTGACATCCTGCACATGGGCGAGAAAGGGTTGGCCTTGATGATGGGCGTGTCGGGCGGGGGCGCATTCTGCGGCGCGATGGTGCTGACTTATCTCGGAGATTTTAAGCGCAAAGGCTGGGCTGTCTTATGCGGCTCGTTCGCTTTCTCGCTCTGCCTGATAGGTTTTTCGCTTTCGACGAACGTCACGATGTCTCTCATCTACACCTTCGGGATGGGCTTTGCGATTGTGTTTGCGGTCGCCGTCACCAACATGCTGCTTCAGCAGCTTGTGACGGATGAGATGCGCGGGCGCGTGATGAGCATGTTTATCCTTTCTTTTATCGGCGCAATGCCCATCGGCAATTTCATCGCCGGAGCCGCGTCGGTTCGCTTCGGCGCGCCGCACACACTCGCCACCGGCGGCCTGATTATCGCGCTGTTCGTGACCATCGTCACCCTGACCAATGAGCGCCTTCGTGAGCTTCACTAAAGAAGGCAAAAGTAAAAAGGTAAAAGGTAAAAGTTAAGAGCAAGTGGAATTAACAGTGATGGACAGGATGAGCAGGATAAGAAAGCAAGGATGAAGGCGGCAACGATGAAGGATGAAAGGCATGCTATTCGACCCTACGCGGTTCATCTTCAATAGCATCCTTCTCATCATTTATTCCTGTTCTTTATCCTGCTTATCCTGTATATCCAGTTTGAATCACCTATGATTTACGCAAGAATCAGGGAAAGGGGCGTTCTAACCAGCGAACCCGCCTGCATCAAAGCAAGCGGCAACAGCCTTTTAAGGAGAGAGAGATGCGATTGAAAAAAGCTGCTTTAGTCCTCATGTCGTTTCTGTTTTTGCTGGCAGGAGCCGCCGCCAGCGCAAGTGCGCAGGGCGTGATCGTGCCGGGACGCTGCGTGCGCTGCCCGCCTGAGAACCCCGCAGTCACCTTGCCGCGCGCACTGCCCATCAAATCCATTACCATTGATACCAAAATTAGCGGGCAAGTGGCGACCACACACCTTGAGCAAATTTTTCGCAACGATACGAACGCGACGCTCGAAGGCACATACCTGTTCCCGATTCCCGAATCCGCTTCAATAGTCGAGTTCGCCATCTGGGACGGCAACAATCGTTTGGTCGGCGAAGTCCGCTCGCGCGAAGAGGCGCGCCGGATTTACGACGAGATTGTCAGGCGACAGCGCGATCCGGGCTTGCTGGAATATGCCGGAAAAGATTTATTTCAAGCCAGCATCTATCCCATCCCTCCGCGCTCGGACAAAAAGCTTGAGCTGACTTACACGCAGGTGCTCAAGGCTGAATCAGGGACGGTCTCGTATCGTTACCCGCTCGGCACAGGCCGCCAACTCGTCTCCATCGGCAGCGTCGCGGGGCGCGTCGAGATTGACAGCAAAGACCCGATTCGCAATATCTATTCGCCGACGCACGACATCGCGCTCGCGCATCACGGCACGCGCAATGCGCGGCTCTCTTTTGAAGTCAGAGGCGGGCGCGAGCCAAAGGATTTCCAGCTTTTCTACGCTCTCTCGCGAGACGATTTCGGTCTCTCGCTCGTCACGCACAGAGAGCCGGGCAGGGATGGCTACTTTCTCTTGATGCTCTCGCCGAAAGACGAATTGACCGAGCAGGAGTACGCGGCCAAAGACATCGTGTTTGTGATGGACACTTCAGGCTCGATGGCTGGCGACAAGATGGAGAAGGCGCGCTCCGCGCTCCTGTTCGGTATCCGCAGCCTGCGTCCCGAAGATCGCTTTAACGTCATCTCGTTCGCGGGCGAAGAGCGTTTGATGGAAAATGGTTTAATCGCGGCGGACGAGCGAGGGCGTGCGCGCGGCGAAGATTTTGCCAAATCCATGCGCGCGACCGGCGGGACAAACATTAACGATTCGCTGGTCGCCGGACTCAAGCAGTTCGGCGACAGCGACCGTCCGCGCATTCTCGTTTTTATGACGGACGGGCTGCCGACCGTCAGCGAAACCAACGTTGATCGCATTATTGATAACGCGCGGAAAGCGCGTCCTGCGAACGTACGCCTGTTTACCTTCGGTGTCGGCTATGATGTCAACACGGCCTTGCTGGATAAGCTGGCGGCTGAGAACAGCGGCGTGGCTGATTACATAGAGCCGAAAGAAGATTTGGAAATCAAGTTTTCCAATTTCTATTCAAAGATTAATTATCCAGTCCTGACAGACCTCAGGCTCGATATGGGGCAGGTGCGGACAGACCTCGTCTATCCGCGCAACCTGCCGGATTTGTTCAAAGGCTCGCAGATTATCCTGATTGGGCGTTACAGCAACGAACAGGACTTGGATAACGTTCGCCTGCGCCTGACGGGCAGGACGGGTCGTGCATCGCGCAGCTTCGATTACTCCAATCTGGATTTCCCCTTGCGCGAGAACGGCAACGATTTTCTGCCGCGCCTATGGGCGACCAGACGAGTCGGCTGGCTGATGGAACAGATTCGCTCCAACGGCGAGCAGAAAGAACTGCGCGACGAGATTGTTGATCTGGGCACGCGCTACGGCATCGTCACGCCTTACACGTCTTATCTGGCTCTGGAAGCGAACGCAGATCAGACCGTCACCGGCGGACGCTCCAACAATATGCAGATTGATGGACAGGATGCTGCTGCGGGCGCAAGCAGGGATAAAGACAGTAGACAGCTTCTGAAGAGCCGGCCTGCTGCCTCTGCTCCGCCGAAAGAAGCCGCGAAAGCTACAACGGGCGCTGTGGCCGTGCAGCAAAGCAAGCGCGACCGTGCGCAGCAAGAGATGAAAACCATCAGAGAGGAAGATGAGATTTCATCTTCTGCCGTGCGCAGCGTCGGCGGCAAGACTTTCTACCAGAGTGACGGCGTGTGGACGGATGCAGATTTCAAAGCGGACGCACGCATGCCGGAAACGGTTCTGACCTTTGGCAGCGAGGAATACTTCGCACTGCTCAAGCGAGAGCCTCGACTGGGTGAATACTTCTCGCTCGGCGAGCGCGTCGTCGTGGTTCTTGATGGCCGCGTCTATCGCGTCAACGCCGCTCCATAGAAGTTAAGAGAAAAACTTCTATTAAGCCACGCGCTGCTGCAAACCGGGCGCGTGGCTTTTTCTTGTCTCACGTGGCTGTGTTCGTGTAAAAGATTATCAGGCCAAACGAAAAATGAAGAAAATGAGAATCAAGAAATCCTTGCGCTGGACAGGCGTGTTGCTTTTAATAGCATCGCTCTCAAGCGTCGCTTCGGGTCAGGAGGGATGGGTGGCCGCACGGCGCGGCGCGGCTGGCAAGGACTTGAATACGGTTTACTTCGCGGACTCAAAGCGCGGGTGGATCGCGGGCGATGATGGGTTTGTCAGCTACACGAACGATGGCGGGCGCACATGGACGCAGCAGGCTCTGGATACGAGCGATGCTGTCAATGATGTGTACTTTCGCAATAAGGAAGACGGATACCTGCTCGCCGGAAATCGCATCTTCAAGACGGATGACGGAGGCCGTGCATGGCGCGGAGCGAATCGCCTGTTAGCCGGAAATTTCGACGGCGCGCTGCCAGAGCTTTACAGCATTCGCTTTACAGGCAAGAAGAAAGGCTGGGTTGTAGGCTCTCTCAGCCGCCGCGATAATGTCATTGGCAGCCTGCTGCTTTACACAAACGACGAGGGGGCTTCGTGGCTGCGGAAAATCGTCCCGACGCGCGAAGAGTTGATTCATCTCGATTTTATCAATGATAAGAGCGGCTGGATTGTCGGAGCTTCGGGAACGATTCTGCACACGGAGGACGCGGGCGAGACTTGGACGATTCAGCGTTCGGGCGTTGACGTGACTCTGTATCATGTGGATTTTCGCAACAGCCGCGAGGGCTGGGCAGTCGGCGAGCGCGGCACAATCCTGCGCACGATTGACGGCGGAGAAAGCTGGGCAAGGGTCAAAGCCCCCGTCCGCAACACGCTGCTGAGCGTGGAGTTCGTAGACGATGAAAGAGGGTGGATCGTCGGGCGCGGCGGCGTCATCCTGCGCTCAGATGATCGTGGGCTGACATGGTTGCAGCAAGAGAGCAAGACCAAACAGAATCTCTACGCCCTGTTTATGGAAAAGAAGAACGGGTGGGCGGTCGGCGGCGACGGCATCGTCTTGCAGTATGAGCGTTGAGAAACAGAAATTTTGGAACGGACAACGCTGGCGGGCGTGCTAGACATCTGAAGGCACAGACTAGGGTTACCTCCTTCTGAAGCCGCGAAAGGGAACGCGGCTTGAAAACATTCGTTTCCTCCTGAAACTTAACCGCCCGTCGTATGGGGATACGCCGGGCGGATTTTTTATTCAAGTAAAAAGTAAAAAGTAAAAAGGCAAAAGGAAGGGGAATCCAGATTTAATAAAAGTGGTTTCCCCTTCCTTTTGCCTTTTTACTTTTACCTTTTGCCTTTTCATTTACTTTCCTCTATCCAAACAATCTTGGCAAGCGTTGACGCCAGCCCTTGGGCAGCAGTATCTCCATCGCGTCGTCCACCGTGACGATGCCCAGAATATCTCCCGTATCGTCGAGCACAGGCAGCGC
>JACMLC010000373.1 GCA_014379795.1 Pyrinomonadaceae bacterium | reverse complement strand
GCGCGAGACCGTTGTGATCTGGGACAGGCGGACGGGCCTGCCTGTCGCCAACGCTATCGTGTGGCAGGATAGGAGAACTTCTGCGGCCTGCGATGACCTCAAATCAAAGGGCATGGAATCCGTCATCCGTCACAAGACGGGATTGGTAATTGATCCTTACTTTTCCGCGACAAAAATTAAATGGCTGCTGGATAACACTGCGGGCTTGCGCGAGCGTGCCGCGAATGGCGAGCTGGCTTTCGGCACGATTGATTCATGGCTGGTCTGGAAATTGACGGGAGGCCGCACGCATGTCACGGACTATTCGAACGCGTCGCGCACTTTGCTCTATAACATACGCACGCTTGGCTGGGACAAAGAGCTGCTCGAAATTTTCGACGTGCCGGAATCAATGCTGCCCGATGTAAAACCTTCCTCTCACATTTATGGAAGCACAGACCCATCCGTCTTTTTCGGCGAAGAGGTTCCGGTGGCAGGCATCGCGGGCGACCAGCAGGCCGCGCTCTTCGGGCAATGTTGTTACGAGTCAGGCTCTGCAAAGAACACTTACGGGACAGGCTCTTTTCTGTTGATGAATACGGGAAACGAATTGGTCGAAAGCCGTGCAGGACTCTTGACGACCATCGCTTGGGGCATCGGAGACGAGGCGGTAGAGTATGCTCTGGAAGGCGCGATTTTTATTACGGGCGCGGCAGTGCAATGGCTGCGCGATGGCTTACAAATTATCGAAGATGCTGTTGAGACAGAGGCTCTCGCTCAATCCCTCGCTTCCAATGACGGAGTTTATTTTGTCCCGGCTCTGGCGGGCTTGGGCGCGCCGCACTGGGACGCTTACGCGCGTGGCGCGCTGTTTGGCATCACGCGCGGCACGACCCGCGCCCATATCGCACGCGCGACGCTTGAGAGCATCTGCTACCAGACGCGCGATGTCGTCGGAGCGATGGAGCGCGATTCGGGAATCCGGCTCAGGGAAGTTCGAGTTGACGGCGGCGCGGTCGCAAATAATTTCCTGATGCAGTTTCAGGCAGACATCCTCGGCGTGCCCGTCGAAGTCCCGCTCATCACAGAGACGACCGCGCTCGGCGCAGCCTACCTCGCAGGCTTGGCCGTCGGCTTCTGGCAAAGCCGCGAAGAGTTGGCCGCGCGCTGGAAGTTGAAAAGACGTTACGAGCCAAGTATCAATCCCGAAGAAAGAGAACGATTGCATCATCGCTGGCTCAGAGCCGTCGAGCGCGCGAAAGACTGGGCGCGTGAAGAGACTTAAATTATTAGCCGCGAAAAGGCACAAGAAACACAAAATGTAAATCAAGAGTAGAAACTCTTTGCGCTCTTTGCGCGAAAAACTTTGCGGTCTTTGCGTTAAACAAGCACTTAACCGCAAAGAGCGCAAAGTAGTAAGACGCAAAGCACGCAAAGAAAAAGCAGTTGATTTGTTTCTACCCTTGATTCGCACACAAAGGAGGAAATGAGATTATTTTGTATTCTTTTCTTTTGTGTCTTCTGTGCCTTTTCGCGGCTCATCAAATAGCATCTTGAGATTGATTCCAACAGACATCGCAGCGACGCCGTTCGACGCGATCATTATCGGAGCGGGCATCAACGGCGCAGGCATCGCGCGCGATGCGGCGATGCGAGGGCTTCGCGTCCTGCTGCTGGACAAAGCCGATATTTCGTCCGGCACTTCGAGCTGGTCTTCGAGGCTGATTCACGGCGGGCTGCGTTATCTGGAACACTTCGAGATCGGCCTTGTCAGGGAATCTCTCTCTGAGCGCAAGACGCTGTTGCGCACGGCGCCGCATCTGGTCAGGCCGCTCCCGTTGATGATACCGATCTATGAGCGTGGCAAGCGCGGAAAGCTAATGATTCGCGCGGGGATGATTCTTTACGATGCGCTCTCTTTCGATAAGTCGCTGGCGCGTCACCGGATGCTTTCTCGTGTGGAAACTTTGCGCCGCGCGCCCGGTCTTGAGCCAGACGGATTGCGCGGCGCAGCCGTTTATTATGACGCGCAGGTGGAGTTTGCCGAACGCCTCGTGGTTGAAAATGCGCTCTCGGCAAGCGAGCACGGCGCAACCGTTTTGACTTACGCGCGTGTCGAGCGATTGATAATTGAGAATGATGCTGTCTGCGGCGTGGAGTTTACGGACACGCTGCATGAAGGCGTCTATCAGGCTCGCGCCAGCGTCACGCTCAACGTCGCAGGCCCGTGGGTAGACAGGGTTTTAGCCGGGACAAATCGCACTTCGACAAGACTGCTCGGCGGCACGAAGGGCAGCCACTTAATCGTAGACGCTTTCGATGGCGCGCCCGCCGCCGCGCTTTACGTTGAGGCGGTTGAAGACGGCAGGCCGTTTTTTATTCTTCCATGGAACGGCAGATATTTAATCGGGACGACGGATAGACGTTTCGAGGGCGATCTTGATCTGGTCGAAGCGAGCGAGGATGAAACGGATTACCTGCTGCGCGAAACGAATCGCGTCATCCCTTCCGCAAAGCTCACCCGCGACCATATTCTCTACACATATTCGGGCGTGCGCCCGCTGCCGTTTGTGCAAGACGAAGCAGAGAGCGGCATCACTCGCAGGCACTTCATACACGACCATGCTCCCGCTCTCAAGAATTTTCTCTCCATTGTCGGCGGCAAGCTGACGACTTACCGCAGCCTCTCGGAGCAGGCCGTCAACATTATTTTCAAGAAGCTGGAGCGAGAGCCTGTTGCGTGTCTGACCGCGCGACGCTCTTTGTCCGGCGCAGCGACAGATAATTTTAAAGCTTTCAGCGCGGAGTTCGGAAAAAGTAAGAGCGAGATTTCCGAAGCCGCTTTGGAGAGGCTCCTGCGAATCTACGGAACGCGCGCCGTCGAAGTTTTGAAGCTGGTTGAAGAGGATGCTGAACTGGCTCAATCGTTCGATGCCGAGACGGGCGCAATAGGCGCAGAGATCGTGCTCGCCTTTCGCACTGAGATGGCAGAGACTTTGTCCGACTCTTTATTACGGCGAACAATGGTCGGGTTAAATTCGGCTGCGGGTCTCAACGCGATTGAAGCCGCCGCGCGAGTTGCGCGTGAACATCTAGGCTGGACTGAAGATCACGCCGCGCAGGAAGTCGCAGCTTATCGTGATTATGTACGGCGTTTTCATCCTGAGAGTCTGAAGAAAGATTAGCCACAGAGGACACAGAGAGCACAGAGGTTTAAGAAGATTTCAAATTTGAAATTCCGAATTTGAAAATTCTCTCTGTGTCCTCTGTGTTCTCTGTGGCTATTTGATTAAGGCTTATTTTTTTCTTCCGGCTTAGTCAGGTTGTAATCATCATAGCTGCTTTTGAAGTGTTGATAATTGCTGAACTCCTGCATGACGTTGAGGTCAATGCCTTTGAACAAAAATACTTTGGCTGAAAGATTGACCTGTGTGAAGACGGGGAGCCAGACGCCGTCCTCCATCCGCTTCTGCTCGAAGATAAAGGAGGTGCCGGGGCGCACGTTGGCGACGAGGCCGCCGCCGTATTTGTAGCTCTCTATGAGCCGCGCTTCAAGACGCATGACCTGTTTATCAATTGGATCAATCCAGACGACGCCAGCCACTTTGCTGACGATGGATTCAAGGTCGCCTTTTGGCTTGTGCCCTGCGCGCGGGCGAAAGTCAAAGACGATGGCTTCGCGCCCGCGCAAAGATTCGCGGCGCGGCGAAACCAGCTCTGCGGCGCGCAGGAAATCCGCGATGCCCTCGTCGTCTTCAGGCTTTTCTGCTTTGCCTTTCTGTTTCTCGCGCTCGCGCTTCAAGACATTTTTCTCGCGCTCGCGCTCGGCCTTTTCCAGTTCTTCGCCGGTGCGCTTCTCTTCCTTCGCGGCTTTTTCCGCAGAGAGCGGCACGCCGTTTTCGCTAATCAGCTTGCGCACGGGCGCGCGTCCCGACAAAGGGTAAATCTCAAAAACCTTGACGGTCTCTTCCGTCACCTCGCCGCGCCCGTTGATCTTGCGCTCGGTGCGCTTTTCCGTGTAGGTGTAATCCTTGACGCGCTCTTCGACCTCTTCCTGATTACGGTCAAGCTCGCGCAGGAGCGCGCCGACATCTATGGCTTCCGCACCGGGCGGGTCAAACAGCGAGTCGCTCAAGCTTGTGTTGTAACGCACGCTCTGTAAATTTAAGATCAAAGCTTCGCCGGCTCCCATCCGCCATTCGACGCGATGCGGCTCAAGCAAGCCGTTCTCTGCTTTGTAATCCTTAAAGCGGCGGGATATTTTCTGCGTGTCGTTAGCGGTCGCTAAGAGCAGTTTGCCGGACACACTGAACCAGTAGCGAAGGCGTGCCCCATTGCGCAAAGAAAATTCTACGATGTAAGCAGCTTCGCCCAACGATTCATCAATTCCGACTGTGCGTGCTAGCACGTTCGATTTTTTATAATCCGCCAGACGGCTCGCGTCGAGCACTGATTGCAATTTGGATGTATGCGCCTCTGCATCCGTCAATGTGCGCAGGCTCCCGCCGGAATCCCGCATCCATGCGGAGCGTGCGTTGGCTCCGGCGTTGAGAATGACGGTCTCGGAGGCGGAAGCCGCGCTGGCCTGACCGCTCTCGCCAGCGCTTGCAACGTCACTAAAAGTTATCCGCATGCGTGTCGAGGCGGGCGCTTTCAATTGCGTTGTGGCTGTTCCGCCACGCGCTGTTTGCAGCGTCCATTCATAGCTCGCATCTTTGATGGCGGCCACACGCTTTTTCCCGCCGATGGCTTTCAGATAATCGTTGACTATCTTTTCGGGCGACGGCAGCTTTTGACGCTTCGCGGAATTCTGTTTCTGCGCGAGAGCGGGCGACGAGGCAAAGGCTGTTAATAAAATTAAGAGAGTGAGCGCGAAGAGCCTGCGCAGGCGCGTTTCTGTCGCAATCACAGAATAGCTTCTTTGTCTTAAAGGGGATTTTATTTTCATGACTTAATTTGATGGTTCAAGAAGAATAACAAGGGGAGATTACCGCGCAAGAATAAAGGATGAAAGAGTTGCTATCAAGCTTGGATAGCATCCCCTTCATCCTTCATCGTTGCCGCCTTCATCCTTATTTTTCAGGACGGCTGGCCTTCCGTCGTCGAATCTGCGCTGGGCGGTTGCGGCACATCCGCATCCATCGCCGCAGCGGATTCCTGCTCTGCTTCCAACTCGCTATCCTGATCGTCTCTCGCCTCGCCCGCGCTTGTCGTACCATCTTCTTCGCGCGGCTCGTTGACGCTATCGTTGTGATTGCTCTCCTGCTGGGTCATGACTGTTCCTCCCTCTCGAACGATTCTTTTAAATGATTAACGTTTACCTGAAGACTTGCGCGCCGCGCCTTTCTTGGCGCTGCCGGTCTTCTTGCTAGCAGCTTTTTTGGCAGAAGCTTTTTTCGCTCCGGCCTTCTTCGTCGAACGCTTCCCTGCGCTTCCCGTCGCGGCGCGCTTTTTCGCTGCGGAAGCTTTGCCCGCAGGCTTCTTCGCCGCAGCAGCTTTCTTCGCGGACTTCTGCGCAGGTTTTTTCCCAACAACCTTTTTCGAGGCTTTCTTTCCGGCAGCGGCTTTCTTCGCCGCGCCGCTCTGTTTAGCAGCCTTTGCTGCCGCTTTCGCTTTGGCCTTCTCTTTCTCTTTCTTGCGCCTGACCTTTTCGCGCACGTCTTCCATCAATTGCGCGATGCGCTCGGCCTCTGTTTGCGGCGCAGCGGCGTCCTCGCCTCCCTCGCGCATTGTGCGTTCCTGTTGCTGCTGCTCGAAACGCTCGCGCTCTTCGCGCGCCATCTCTTCCTGATGCTGGTGAAACTCAAACTCGTTGAGCTGGCCGCCGCGAATTTTGTACCGG
>JACMLC010000372.1 GCA_014379795.1 Pyrinomonadaceae bacterium | reverse complement strand
CGTCGCCAGTTCTTCATCAAGGTCTGAGAGCTTTAAAACAAGGTCAGCGATGTCCGATGCAGGAGCACATCCGCCGCACACACGTAGCATCTCGACGGTCTCTTGCACAAGGGGAGAGTCGGAAATGAGGTTACGACGCACTGCCATCAGCAGGCATTGTATCACGCGCGCGCAAATATAAAGCATGGAGCGACGGGTTCGGCAGAACCGATCAAGAGGTAGGGTGCGTAAGATAAGGAGAAATTAAAAGCGCAAAGCCTTGCGCCGAAACCCGTTTGATTGGAGAAAATTTTATGGAAAACCCAAACATCAAGGTTGTCGAAAGCTATCTCTACGCGCTGCGCGATAAGGATGTGAGCAAAGTTCCGTTTGCGCCCGATGTGATTTTTGAAGAGCCTCTGACGCCAACGCTTAACGGGGATGCAGCCGTGCGCGAATATCTCCCGAATGTTTTTCCTTTAATTAACGACGTGCGGATTAAGCGTCACATCGCGGATGGCGAGTACGTCGCAACGCTCTGGGAAGCAGACACGCCTTTGGGCATCATTCCCGTCTGCGAGGTCTTCCGCATCGTCGAAGGGCAGATCAAACAGATCAGCGCGTACTTTGACCCGCGCCCGATTACCAATCCCGCTTGAATAGCATTTCTGTCAGGAGGTTTCACAAAGATTTGCGTGCCGAAGAGGTCATCGAAAGATTCAAACGCACGGGCGCGCTGCTCGAAGGCCATTTCATTTTATCGAGCGGCCTGCACAGCGCGAGTTATTTGCAGTGCGCGCTCGTCCTGCAACATCCTGTCGAAGCCGAAGCTTTTGGCCGCGCGCTGGCCGCCGAGTTTCAGGGGCAGCGTATAGAGACGGTCGCTTCTCCGGCCATCGGCGGCCTCGTTATCGGCTATGAAGTGGCGCGCGCTCTGAACGCTAAATTTATTTGGACTGAGCGAGATGCGGAAGGGCGTATGACGCTCCGGCGCGGTTTCACAATTCGTCCGGGCGAGAGCGTCTTGGTCGTAGAGGATGTGATTACCACCGGCGGCTCGACCCGCGAAACCATCGGAGCTTTGACGCAAGACGGTGCGCGCGTCGTCGGCGCAGCCTCCATCATAGACCGCTCAGCCGGACGCGCCGATGTCGGAGTGCCGCGCACAGCCCTCGCCACGCTCGAAGTCCCCGCCGTCGCCCCCACAGCCTGCGAAGCCTGCGCGCGCGGCGATGAAGCGGTCAAGCCGGGAAGCAGAAAAGCAGTGACAAGTGACAGGTGACGAGTGACAAGAGAAAGCTCGTCTCTGGCTCGTCACCTGTCACTTGTCACTTGTCACTTATGAATATGAATTATAAGTTGACGCTGCAATACGACGGGACGGATTTTCACGGATGGCAGATGCAGGATGGGCGTCGCACGGTGCAGGGCGAACTCGCGCGGGTGCTGTCGCTGCTGGACGGGCGTAAAGTGTCTGTGCATGGCTCAGGGCGCACGGATGCGGGCGTGCATGCGGAGGCACAGGTGGCGAGCGCGCAGCTTGAGCGAGAGTTTGAGCCGGAAAAACTGTGCGCGGCCATCAATGGGAATCTTGAGCGCGATGTCCGCGTCATCCGCGCGGAAATCGCGCCGGAAGATTTTCACGCGCGATATTCTGCGCGTGGGAAAACTTATCTATATCGAATTATCAATGCGCGCGTCGTGTCGCCGTTCTGGATTCGCTACGCGCATAATGAAGCGCGCGAGCTTGAGCTTGAGCGAATGCGGGAGGCCGCCTGTGTGTTTTTGGGTGAGCATGATTGGACTGCCTTTTCCGCCGCGCAAACGGACACGCAGACGCGCGTGCGCTGTGTGACGGAGCTTGAGATTGATGCTGTCTGGGATGAACGCGGGCAAGGCAAATTGTTTGAGCTTAAGATTAGCGCGAACGGTTTTTTGCGTTACATGGTGCGCTCGATTGCGGGCGCGCTGCTGGCGGTCGGGCGCGGCGAATTGGATGGCGAAATGATTTCGCACGCACTGGAAACGGGCGAGCGTTCAAAGCTAATCGTGACCGCTCCGGCCTGCGGCTTGACGCTGCTCCGCGTCCCATATGATTGACACCCTCGCAAGCGAGAAGTAAAAAGTAAAAAGGTAAAAGGTAATAGTAAGAAACTATAACTAATTGCGCCATCTTGAATCTTGAATCTCGAATTTTTTTGTACTTCCTTTTGCCTTTTACCTTTTTACTTTTACCTTGTTGAGTTGGGAGTTTTGATGCTCGCAGATTTTGCAGAAGTGGTGCAGCCGGGGACGCGCGAAGAGAGTTTGCTGGCGTCGCTCGTGTGGGAACGTTTGCCGCGCCATGTGGCGATTATCATGGACGGCAACGGGCGTTGGGCTGCGCAGCGGGGGCAGCCGCGCATCGCGGGGCATCGCGCCGGTGTCGAAGCCGTGCGCGCATCGGTTGATACGGGCGCGCGTTTGGGTTTAGGCGCGCTCACTCTCTACGCTTTCTCGACCGAGAACTGGAAACGCCCGCGTCTCGAAGTGGATGCTTTGATGCGTATGCTCAGGCGTTACCTGCGGCTTGAGCTGGATGAGATTGACCGGCAGAACATACGCTTTCAGGCCATCGGGCGGATAGACGCTCTGGCCGCCACTGTGCGCCGCGAGATTGCCAGAGCGACCGAGCGCACAGCCGGAAATACAGGCATGGTCTTGAGCGTCGCTTTGAATTACGGCGGGCGGGCGGAGATTCTGGACGCCAGCCGCGATGCGATGCAGAGGCTTTTACGGGAAGGCCGCAAGATTGAAGACCTGACGGAAGAAGACATCGCAGAGCATCTCTACACGCGCGGTCTGCCTGAGCTGGATTTGCTGGTACGCACGAGCGGCGAGATGCGCGTCTCAAACTTTTTGCTGTGGCAGGCGGCCTACAGCGAGATTTATGTGACCGATACACTGTGGCCTGACTTTCGCCGCCTGCACCTGCTCGAAGCCATCGCCGATTTCCAGCGGCGCGACCGTCGCTTCGGCGGTTTGAAGTTAGTCGCGAATGCGAAATAATATTGTTATGGAAACAACTGTTCAAAATAAGGTCTGGACTGACGACGAGCTGATGTCGTTGCCCGATAACGGCAACAAGTATGAGGTGATGAACGAAGAGCTGATCGTGAGTCCTGCCGGAATCGAGCATGAAGAAATCGGCGTGCGCTTAATTGTTGCGCTCGCAAGTTTCGTTCGCGCAAACAAACTAGGCATTGTCTGCGGCTCAAGCGCGGGCTACTGGATGAACACCAGAGAATATTTTCTTTCTCCTGATGTCTCGTTCATCGCCAAAGAGCGGCTCGGCGGTTTGAAGCGCGCGCCAAAGAAATTTTTTGACGGTGCGCCAGACCTCGCGGTTGAGGTTCTCTCTCCGCGCGACACGATTGAAGCACTGCATGAAAAGATCGTTGAATATTTTAAGAATGGCACACGGCTCATGTGGGTACTCAATCCAGAAGAGCAAATCGTGCTTGTGTATCACGCGCCGCAGCCGGACAAACTCTTACGTGCCAGCGATGCGCTTGATGGAGAAAATGTGATACCGGGCTTCTCAATGCCTGTCTCGGAATTGTTCTCTGAGTTTGAATTTTAACTGGGACGGCTAACCTGAACGATTTTAGATTTACGAGTAAGTTAAAGACTCACAAAATCTAAAATCCAAAAT
>JACMLC010000371.1 GCA_014379795.1 Pyrinomonadaceae bacterium | reverse complement strand
TTAATAATGTCATCAAAACAATCACGATGGCTGCAGCGGCCGCGAAAACAGCTGAGCGCATCGAGACTCCCGCCGGACCTCAACCGGGTGCGCCGACCACTTCAGCGGTCGGAGGAGGTTTGCCAGCAAAGGGCGACGTCTTCATCCAGCACTTCGCTGCGCCGCCGGGCGCTCTTCCCCCGCCGCCGCTTGTCGATGTTCCTCAGCGCCTCACCCCCGTCAAGCCGCCTAAACCCCCGGCAGACAACACCCCCGACCAGAATTTTTAAGCCGCTTTGCACTTGCACATCGCGGAAAAGAAAGTAGATTAGTAGGTATGAGTACTATTTTGGCCCGTACAACCTTTACCAGCTCCTTTAGCTATCCCTGGCGTCAGTCAGGGTTTTAGGGCGGCTGCGTAAACGAAAAAGCAATCCACGTTTAATGTGCCCCTTGAAGCCCTGAGACTGCTCAGGGCTTTTTTGTTTTCCGCCGCCATGAAAGACTTGTTTCTCGCAAAGGCGCAAAGACGCAAAGGAAAACCGGGTTGACGTTTGGCGTATTGAAAAACTAAACTTCGCGAGCCGAGTTGTCGTATAATGACTCTGCAATCGGACGCCCCGGCAGAAGCGCAAAAATAGTGGAAAGCCATCGCGCAGGGCATCCAACAGGCCACGAATGGTCACCGTTCTCATCGCTTCATTTATCCTACTGGCTGCAATCTCTTTCGCTATTTATCGTTTCAGGCAAAACGCTTTGCCCGGCGAGCAAAAGAGCCAAGCTCTGCCGCCGCCGCCGGACTACAAAGGTTTATTCGACGCTTCCGGCGAAGAGGCGCGATTTCGAGCCGAACAGTTTGAAAAAGAGCTGGCAGAAAAACGCCGTGACTTGCTCGCACGCGCCGCGTCGGGCGATAAAGAGACTCTGGATGAAGCGCATCTGATGCGCGAAAGTGATTTGTATGACGAGGTTTTGAGCGCGCTCGTCGGGCGCGCCGAAAACGAGAAACAGTTACTATCGCTCGCTTCATACATCTCGCGCAGCGATAGCTTGCCTGTCAACAAAAAGTTTGTAGAAGCTTTCATTGGATTCTGGAAAATTTCACCGGATCGCCGCACAACGGCAAAGATGCTGCACCTTGCGGCAAAAGCCGGTGATGCGGTCGTTTATCAAAACGCCATTGAGTCTGCGCTGCAAAGCTGGCGCGAGCGCAAACTCCCGGACACGGGCGCGGAAGAATTAGCCCAGCTCATCGAGAGCGAGTTCTGGATTCTCCCGGCGGGCGCCAGAAATTCAGGCGCGGGCTTCCTCTTAAAACGGGAGCTTGCTAAAGTGCGCCGCGAGCTTGCAGCGCATAACAACAAAACAGTGATGAGTGATGAGTGATGAGTAATGAGTGAAAAGACAAAAGCATTTATCTCATCACTCATTACTCATCACTCTTGAATGAGGTTTGTAGCTATGGACATCACAGACATTTCGTCTTACGTTCCCTTTCTGATCATCGCATTCATCTTGCTGATTGTGCTGGTCATCATCCTGCGCCGCATTCTGGTGAACGTCGGCGCGACGGAGATTGCGATTAAGGAGCGTCGTTACTTTGGCGCGAAAATGCCTCCGGGTCGAGTCGTCGCCACCGAAGGCGAGGTCGGCATTCAGGCGGATGTTTTAAAGCCCGGCCTGCACCTGATCAAATATCCTTTTGAGAGCGTCGTGCGCAAAGTCCCCCTGATCGAGATCGGCCCGGACGAGATTGGCATCATCGAAGCCGTAGACGGCGACCCGATGCCTCCCGGAAGAATCTTCGCGCCAGACCGCGCACAGAACGCGCACAACAACTTTCAAGACCCGATTGCTTTTATCAAGCAGGGCGGCGTCAAGGGCATCCAGCTCAGAAGCTTGCCCCCCGGCTTGTGGCCGATTCACCCGTACCTGTTTCGCGTCTCGATCTCTAAAATGACGGTCATCCCGCCGGGCAAGGTTGGAGTCATCACGGTCGCTGACGGCGCGCCGCTCGACGCCGGACGCCTTCACGGCAAGGCCATCGAAGGCCACCGCAATTTTCAGGACGCAGAACAGTTCATCGCCAGCGGCGGACAAAAGGGGCCGCAGGTGGAAATCCTGACGCCCGGAACTTATCGCATCCTGACTCAGTCGGTTCCGCTCGATGGTGGCAACGAAACCAAGCCCGGCCTCTTTTTCGTGCGGCTCTACGATGCGACCCTCATCCCGGAGAATGCTATCGGGCTGGTCGAAGCTCTGGACGGCGCGCCGCTCGACCCGCGCGACTACGTCGCCACGCCGGTCGCAGGCCACGACAACTTTCAGGACTGCAACGAGTTCATCACGAGCGGCGGACAGCGCGGCCCGCAGAAAGACATTCTGCTGCCCGGCACTTACTACATCAACCCGCTCGTCTTCAAAGTGATTCCTGAGAGCGCGAAAGAGATTAAGCCCGGCGAGGTCGCCGTCATCGTCTCGAATACCGGCAAAGACCCCGGCGAAGAGATACGCCGCGTGATGGCTGCCAAAGTGCGCGAACGTATGGAGCGCGAAGAGAAGGAACAAGTCAGCAAGGCTGTGGCGCGCCTCGATAAGTTGGAAGGCGAACAGAAGATGGTCGAAGACCTCGAAGCAGAACTGCTCGCCAGCGACCCTGCCGATCAAAGGCTGGATCAGGGCGCGCACGAAGCCTACGTCGTGCCCGAAGGCTTTCGCGGCATACAGGAAACGGTGATGGGACCCGGTCGCTATTACATCAACACGCTGGCCGTTTCGCCCATCGTTATTCCGACGACCAACATGACTGTGGAGTGGACTGCGGAAGAGCTTGATAACACGTTCGACCCGTTTGAAGTCATCTCGAAAGACGGCTTCACGATGAAGCTCGAAGTGCGCGTCGTCTTTCGCGTCAAACCCGAAGACGCGCCCTTCATGGTCGCCAAGATCGGCAGCACCGAAAAGCTGGTGCAGAACGTGATGCACCCGCTGATTGACTCTATCTTTCGCAATCAGGCATCCGAATCTTCCGCGATGG
>JACMLC010000370.1 GCA_014379795.1 Pyrinomonadaceae bacterium | reverse complement strand
TTTTGCCTTTTACCTTATGCGTTGCCTGCCGTCGCGCTGCGGCCTGAAGGTTGTCCGTCTGTAGTGGGCATCTCGCCCGCTTCCATCAGTTGTTTGAAGCGCCGTAGGTCTTCATCAATCTGCTGATCCGGAGCTTCGCCGAAAAGCTTGGCGACGATCTTGCCGAGCGCGCCGCCCGGAGGATCGTACTTGAGCGTGACACGCACAATCGTGCCGCGCCCAGCAGGGTCTGCCTCAAAGCGAACGCTGCCAGCGTTGTCCACATCCGCGCCTTCGAGCGAGCGCCAAGCGATCAGCTCATTCTCTTTCTCGTTATAAATTTCCGCATCCCATTGAACCGTTGAACCCGCAGGAGCTTTAGCGACCCAGTGCGAACGATTACCGCCCGTCTCCTGCACCGCTTCGAGATGATTCATAAAGCGCGGCAGATTTTCAAAGTTGCGCCAGAAGCGATACAACTCTTCCGGCGACTTGTTAATTGCCACGCTTTTTTCGACCTTGAAGCCCTTGCCTGCGCGCACGCTCACGTTCGGATTATCGCCCGCCTCAGAGGTGTTGAAGCCGAGCGCCTGATACATAGTGCAGTGCCCGGTCGTCCCGCGATAGATGAGCGAGCCGCCGACCAGAGCCAGCACAGCGCCCGTCAGCGACTTGTGCGTCAACAAGCGCGAGACGCCGAAAACCGCGAGCGCGCCGCCGCCGATAGCAGACCCCCAGCGTTCCCACTCGCTGATATTAACGCCACCGCTTGATGCGCTTGATGCACTTGATTCATCACGACCCCTCTGTTCTTGTGCGTCCTGATTGGAAATTAATCCCGCTTCTTCCGCCGCCAACCGCATTGACTCTGCCATGATTCTAAGTCTCCTTCTGAATAAGGCTCGGCGTTTTTTCGGACACAACAACCCCGAAAAGGCCGCACACTGTCCGAAAACGCCTCGTTTTAAATAGTCTTCAACAGACCATAGTCAAAAAGCGTGCCTGAAGAAAGGTAAAAGTAAAAAGGCAAAAGGTAAAAGTGAGGCTCAAAGCAATTTAACAAAATTTGGCCTCCGCCTTCCTTTTACCTTTTACCTTTTACCTTTTGCCTTCATAGCCTTTCGGGTGTGCCTGCATCCACGCCCACGCGGATTGGATGATGACTTTTAAATCCTGCATGGCGGGTTGCCAGCCAAGCTCGCTCTTAATCTTGTCCGAGCTGGCGATGAGGACAGCCGGGTCACCCGGCCTGCGTGCGCCCGTTTCGACGGGAATGTTCAGGCCAGTCACTTCTCGCGCGGCCTCGATCACTTCGCGCACGCTGTAGCCGTCACCGCCGCAGCCCAAATTATAAATTGCACTTCTCTCATCAAGAATATTCAGCGAGAGAATGTGCGCGCGCGCCAGATCAACGACGTGTATGTAATCGCGCACGCAGGTGCCGTCGCGCGTCGGGTAATCGTCGCCGTAGATAGTGACAGAGGAGCGCGTGCCTGCCGCCGCTTCGAGGACAATCGGAATCAGATGTGTTTCGGGGTCGTGCGATTCGCCGCAATGCTCGGTCGCGCCCGCCGCGTTGAAATAACGCAGGCTCGCGTAATGCAAGCCGTAGGCGTTCTCGTACCATTTGAGAGCGCGCTCAAAAGCCAGCTTCGATTCGCCGTAAGGATTGGTCGGAGCGGTCGCATCCGTCTCTTCAATCGGCTGCTTCAAAGGCTCGCCGTAGGTTGCCGCCGTCGAAGAGAAGACGAGACGCGTAACACTCGTCTCGCGCATCGCATCAAGCAGGTTCAGCCCCGCGACCATGTTGTTGCGATAATACTTCGCGGGCTGCTCGACGGATTCGCCGACCAGCGAGTCCGCAGCCATGTGAATCACAGCCTCAATAGCATGCTCTTCAAGCGTTGCCTTGAGAGTCGCGCCGTCCATCAAATCCGCTTCGACGAATTTCGCCTCTTCGATGACGGCTGCCCTGTGGCCTTTATATAAGCTGTCATACACGACCGCCTCGTGGCCGTCTTTAATCAGCTCTTCCGTCACCACGCTGCCGATGTAACCTGCCCCGCCCGTCACCAAAACTCGCATCGTTTTCTAAATGACCTTTTCTGATTTGTTAATTTGCAAGGCATGATACCACGAAGCAAACTGCGGGAGAGAGAGGCTGGAATATGCCAAACAAACAAAGAGCGGGGGCAAGCCCGCCTTCCTGACCTTTGAGACAAGGTGACTTGATTGATTCAAGCCACGTTGATTTGCAGGTTAGGAAGAGGGGCTTGCCCCCGCTCCTGTAATGTAAAGCTTAACGCCTATCTATGCCTACTCTGTTATGAAGCAGCCACTTCGGAAGTCGCATTGGCGCGCGACTTGTTCGGCTCCTGCATATTTTCGGTGGCGGCGGCATAGTAGAGAATGCGATTGCAATTCTCGCAGGTGATGATTTCCTGCCCGCGCCGGACTTCGACCATCATCTGTGGCCTGACGGGCATAAAGCAGGCCGTGCATGAGCCGTTGCGCGCCTCTGCGACGGCGACGCCGTCCCTGATGCGCGTGGCGATGCGGTTGTACATCGCGCTCATCTGTTTGGGCAGCACGGAGAGCAGGCGTTCGCGCTCGATGCGTGCCGCCGCGAGCTGTTCGGTCTGCGTGCGCGTCTGTTCCTCAAATTCTCGCAAGCGCGCTTCCATCTCCGTGCGCAGTTGGTCGTTTTCCGGCTCGCGCTCCTGAAGCGTGGCTTCGGACTGTTCGACCGTTTCCATCTTTTCCAGAATCTGCGTCTCAAGCTGCGAGATTTGCTTGCGCGCCGCATCAGCTTCGCGGATCGCGGAGGTGTACTCGTGCTCGTTCTGCGAAGACATCAGGTTGCGCTCGGCTCGCTCGACGCGTGTGCGCTGCTCAACCACCTCTGCTTCCAGTCGTGCGCGCTCGGCTCTGGAATCATCCCGCCGTTTTTCCAAGTCCCTAATTTCAAAGGCGCGCTGATCGAATTCTCTTTCGATTTCAGCGCGCCTGTCCGGGATGGCTTCGATGTCTGCTTGTAATTTGCGTAAACTCGTATCCGTTTTCTGCAAAGCGATTAACTGCTCTAATTCCGCTTTCACTCTCGTGTTCTCCTAAAAGATCGTCGCCAATAAAAAGTGCCGCACGGGGCATTTATGCATTTATTTAAGGTAATGAATATCACATATCTGATGCTCTCATGCAAGTTAAGAGAAACAGGATGGAACAGGATCAAAGGTTATAAAAGATAAAAGAAGGAGCGAGTGTGTCATACTCGCTCCTTCTTTTATTATCCTGCGTATCCTGTCTATCCTTGTTAATTATTCTGTCTTACTCCGCGCCGACCGCGCGTGCGGCGTTGATTCGCCCGCCGGTCGAGACCTTGCCGTTCAAGGCCGGAAGCTTATCCACGGATTTGAAAAGACGCTCGCGCAGGTCTGCCAGCGAAAGCTCCGGCTCGACGGCGAGGACGAGGGCTGCGACTCCTGCGACTTCGGGCGTCGCCATCGAAGTGCCGGAAGCTTCGCGGAAATCTCCGTTGAGCCAAGTGCTCAGAATCTCAGCGCCGGGCGCGGCGACGTGAACGCGCTTCAAGCCGTAATTTGAGAATGATGCTAACTCGTCGTTGCGGTTGAGGGCTGCGACGCTGATGA
>JACMLC010000369.1 GCA_014379795.1 Pyrinomonadaceae bacterium | reverse complement strand
GTAGCCACAGGATTGTCCGCCGCGCGCTTTTTGAACCGGACGACTCGTCTGCATCAGAGACAGCATCCGCTTCATTCGCGTCAGCCGCCTCGTCTGCTCAATGCTCTTCGGAACTTATCAAGGCGCGCCCGCGTCTCCTCTGGCGACAGGTGTGGGGTTGCGCTCGCCCGGCGCGCCCAAGACCTCTGCAATGATGCGTCCGGGAAATGTGCGAAAGCCGCGCTCCCACAACACACGCACGGGCTTGCGCCCGTCTTCGATTTGTCCCGTCAACGCCAGCATCGTAGGCATAAAGCTCAAGCTATCGTAAGGCTCTGAAACCACGCTCGCGCGCGGAATGCCCGTGCGCGAGCCTCCGGCCATCATCAAGGTCGCGTGCGTCGAGACGCGGAAAAAAGAGCCGTGATTGCCGCCCGGATTAAAGCCGCGCACGTCGAAATTCCAGTGATTGTTGGCGAGCAGGAGCAGGTCTGATTCGGCCAGCTCGCGCTGTCGCCTGCGATACTGGCGCAGCAGCCGCTCATCTGCAGAAAGCCCCGTCACATCCGTATCGAGACTCTCAGCCGGATGTCTGGTCAATTGTTCATGGACGCCAATCAATCCATTAGAGTATTCCGTTTGATGCAGAGCGCGCAACCAGTCAAGCTCCGTGTGCCACCCGCTGAGCCATTCGGCGCGTGAGCTGTTGGCCGGCAAATTCAGCCTCGCATCCTCCCAAATCTTGAGCGGCAGCCCTGCGCGCCACTGTGTTAGCTCGAAGCTAATCTGGCCGCTCGCGTCCTGCTTTAAATTCGAGACGGGAAGATAACGCAGGCTCAGGCGACCCGCGCGGTCTCTGCGCGAGAGAATGAGAGCCTGCTGCCCCGCGCCGCCATACAACCAGATAGGATCAGCTTCCGATTGCAGGTCGCTGCTTAAAGACGATGCTATCTCCGCACGCGGGATGCGGAGGCCGGTGAAGTCAATCGGCTTATTGCTCACGCCCGGTTGGACGTTGTTGCGCACGGCTGCTTCATGCAGCAACGAAAAATAATCAACTCGCTTAAAACTCTTTTCAAGATCGAGAGAGCCGTCGCCAGTCACTTGCAAGCCGCCGGGAGCGATGCCGACCACGTAGTTTTGCAGTTTGTAAATGCTGTTGTGGTCTCCCATCGCATGCTTGGCGATGACATCCTCTATTTTTATCTTCGACGGATCAAAACTCTCGCGCCTGAGCGACAAAAGGTTCGACAGCGTGCGCAGGTATTCCGTGTACTTGAGTTCGTCCGAAAGAGCCGAGTTCATGTGCGCCGAGACGCGGCGTGCGTCCAGATCGCGCCCGGCATCTGAATCTTCTTTCGTCCACTTCTTTGGCTGCCCAGCGATAATCGCCCGCTGCTCCGCAATCCAGCGGTGAAGCGCGCCCATCTCTTCCTTTAATTTGATGAAATCGTATTCCCACTTGGCAGCCCGTTTATCGAGCGTGCGGAAAAATGCTTCCTTGACCGCGCCGCGCAAAGGCTCTTTGAGGCTCTTGCGCTGTAGTTGCTGCAACAGGATGTGGAGGACGTTGAGGTCGCTGTCGCGCAGGTGAATCGAGGCGCGCTCGTTGCCGTCGAAATCCAGCAGCGCGGTCGGATAAGAAGTGCTTTGGCCTTTCAGGTAATACGTGTCTTCGGTCGTCGTCGTAATCAAAGGCACGAGCGGGTAAAAGCCCTTGATAGAATAATCGAGCAACAGCCGCCGCTTGGTGATGACGTGATGGCCTCCGCCCTCCGCACTGCCGAGCAGCTTGACCAGATTATAGCCCTGACTATAAACACGCTCGTCCGTGTTGGTGCCGTGATCCGAGACCATCACGAACGCCGTCTCTTCGGCCTGCTGTGTTTTCTGAATCGCAGACCAGATGCGCCCGACCTGCGCGTCCAGTTCTTGCAGCG
>JACMLC010000368.1 GCA_014379795.1 Pyrinomonadaceae bacterium | reverse complement strand
GAGATTTTCCGAGACGGCTTTTTGCGCCGTCATCAGTGATGAAGCGGAAAGGTCAACCGCCGTGATCTCGACCGGACGCTTGACCGCTTTTAAAAGCGAGAGCGTCAAGAGTCCCGTGCCGCATCCGGCATCCAGTATCCTCGCGCCGCGTGAGAGCGGCGGCAGATGCTTGCGCAGGTACTTTTCCAGCGAGCGCCCGTAACCGTTAAACTTGAAGGTTACGTCATACAATCCCGCGATCCGGTCGTAAAATGACCCCGCGCCGTTCTCGATGTGTATCTCTTTCACAGCCTTTAGCCTCGCCTGACTTGTCTCGCTTGATCTGTAAAACGGAGGAATCCGGGGGCGGATGGTGTTTTCAGCATAACAGATTTTTGTCGCTAAATCTTCACATCACGTTCAGCAGGATAAAATAGTTGCCAATAAAATCCAACTCACCGTTGCATCCGTAATTCCAGCACCCCCCGACAATTTAATGGACCAGATGAACAGGGGGTTAGGTGTGTTTGAAACGGAAAAGGATGCGCTCGATTGGTATGAAAGCAAGCCGCGTGCGCTGAGCAAAGAGTTTTTAAGCAGTATTCCGTGGGAGAAAGTTTCGGATTATCCGCTGAATAAGCAGTTCATTCCCGTGCTGCTTTACATGCGAGACGTGGAAACGTTCACGGAAATTTATTATCAGGAATTGTTGCGCACGCCGACCGGCAAAGACCCCGTCATCGGCAGGTTCATGGAGCGTTGGAGCGAAGAAGAACAACTGCACGGCGAATTGCTCAACCGTTTTCTTAACGAAGCGGGATTCGAGACGCGCAAAGAATGGCAGTCAGAATCCAAGTCCGCCATTCCTTTGCGCTATACGTTTGAGAATTACGTCACGTCAATGGTGACAAATTTATTCGGCAAGCGTTTTTCCGGCGCGCACATGGCGTGGGGCGCGATTAACGAGATGATGACGCTGCAAGGCTACAGGCGTCTCTGGCAACTCGCAGAGCATCCGGTGCTCGAATATATTCTGCGCGGCATCGCCCGCGAAGAATCGGCGCATGCGAAATTTTACTGGAGCATCGCACGCCTCAAGCTTGAGCGATCCGTCCCCGCACAAAAGCTTGCAAGATTTGTTATCAGCAAATTCTGGTCGCCGGTCGGGCAGGGAACAAAGCCGCAGGCGGAGACCGACTATCTCATCGCCACCCTGTTTGAAGGCGCAGACGGCATCAGCTTTTTTGACCGCAACGTCAACCAGCGCATCGAACGCCTTCCCGGCTTCGCGGGACTGAAAACCGTGCGTGAGAGAGTCGCCGGAATCGCCCTCAAAGAAGCGATTGAAACCATTTAGGCTCGGCCTGAAACAGGGCTTTATCTTGCATCCGGTGCATCTCGCCCCGCGAAGGCACGACTCCTCACATTTCTTTTCTCACTTCGCACAAACTTCCTGTAAGCTAAACTGTTTCGGACTTTCCCTGACTGTAGTTTCTAACGGCGGGCAATTGCGTTAAGATAGCGACATCGCAGATTTCACAGACACAGGAAAAATAATGAGAGACAGACAGCTTTGCTCTTTCATTTATCGAGCGCGCGTGCCTGCCGGAAAATCATGTATAGATTGAAAGGAATTTTAGAAGATTGCGAATTAGACTTTATCTCACGCTGATAATGATGCTGTTTTGCACGGCTGCGGTTTACGCGCAGTCGAAGACGAATCCGAGCGATAAGTTCAAACAGCTTGGCGAAGAGCTTCCGACGCCGAACGATTATCGCGCGGCTTCGGGCGCGCCCGGACATCGTTACTGGCAGCAGCGTGCGGATTACGCGATTGACGTTGAGCTTGACGATGCGAACCAGCGTATCACCGGCAAAGAAACCATCACCTATCGCAATCTTTCGCCCGACACGTTGACTTATTTGTGGCTGCAACTGGACCAGAACATCTGGACTAAAGATTCGGATGCTTTCAAGACTCAGGCCGCGCCGAGCTTTGTTGATATTCCGTTCGGGACGATTGACAGACTCCTCCCGCGTACTTTCGACGGCGGTTACAAGATTACCTCCGTTCGTGATGCGCGCAACGCGCCGCTGCCTTACACGATTGTCAAAACGATGATGAGGATAGATTTGCGCGCACCGCTCGCTCCGGGCGAGGCCGTCATTTTTTCCGTTGATTGGAATTACAATATCAACGACCAGAAGAAAATCGGCGGGCGCACGGGCTATGAATATTTCAAAGAGGACGGCAATTACCTGTATGAGATAGCGCACTGGTTTCCGCGCATGGCCGCCTACAACGACGTGAGCGGCTGGCAGCACAAACAGTTTCTAGGCTCCGGCGAATTCACGCTTGAGTTTGGCAATTATCGCGTCCGCATCACAGTGCCGGACGACCACATAGTGGCCTCGACAGGCGTGCTCCAAAATCCTTTGGAAGTTCTGACCAAGACGCAGCGCGACCGGCTCGAACGCGCGAAGACAGCCAAGCAGCCAGTCTTGATCGTGACGCAGGACGAAGCCAAAGTTAATGAGTCGAACAAGCCGCGCGGCAAAAAGACGTGGGTCTTTCAGGCTGACAACGTGCGCGATTTTGCTTTCGCTTCATCCAGAAAATTTATCTGGGATGCACAGCTTCACGACGTGAGCGGCAATCGTGTGATGGCGATGTCCTTTTATCCGAAAG
>JACMLC010000367.1 GCA_014379795.1 Pyrinomonadaceae bacterium | reverse complement strand
TGCGGAAGAAAATGCGGACGCGCGCGATGCTTTCGCGCTCGGCGGCTATATCAACGAGATGGAGAAGAGCGAGCGCGCCCTCTCGCCTGAAGAAGAAGCGCGTCTCGCGACGCAAACCAGAAAAGAGTTGCCGGAAGGCGCGGATTATCGCGCGGCGCTATCGCTCTTTCCGCAAACCGGGCTGGCGCGTAGGATTTTCGGAACGCTTGAGAACGGTCGTATAGATCGTCGCCTGCGACACATCTATCGCGGCCTCGCGCGCGATCTTGAGCTGACGCGCGAGCACTTGCGGCAGGGCCGCCCGCGTATCATCGAGCTGCCCGTGACGCTTGTTCCTTTCGAGCTGCTTTTTCAAATCACGCTCTGCGGCGGCGCGCTTGATGATGCGCGGCATTATTACAATCAGGTCGTCACAAAGCTTGAAAGCATCGTCGCTGACTATCTCGCTTCACCGCAGGCGACTGTGGCAGATACCTTGATGGCGACGAGCCGCGTCTATTCGCTCTTTCAATCGGTCTCGCCGGATCAGGCAGAGCAGCAGGCCGAAGCCGGAGACGAAGAGGCCGAAGAGGGCGATGAGACCGGCGCGCGGGCTAAGCCTCTCGAAGCCGAAAGCGAGGCCGCGAGCAACCGCCCGCCCGAGCGTGATGCGCGCGAGTTGTTCAATGCGTGGGCTAACTCCGAAGCCACAGGCGACCCGGACGAGCTTGACGGAGCCGAAACATGGATGCGCACAGAGACTCCCGAACAGGATTTAGAGCCGGGCGAAGTCGCCTACAATTACGACGAATGGGACAGGGAATTGACAGACCACCGCCTCGGCTGGTGTCGCGTCATCGAAAAGCGCGTCAAGCGCGGCGACCGCGCCTTCGTCGAAGGCACGCGCGAGCGGCACAAGGGCGTCATCTCTTCCATTCGTCACCAGTTCCAATTGATGCGACCCGAAAATTTGAAGCGCATCACGAACGAGCTGGACGGCGACGATTACGATCTGAGCGCGGTCATTGATTACGTCATAGACCGCCGCGCAGACGGCCAGCAATCCGAGCGGCTCTACATCAAACGCCTGCGCCGCCAGCGCGATGTCGCGGTCTCGTTTCTCCTTGACCAGTCATCTTCGACGGCGCGCACCATCGGTCGCCACCCCTTGCAGCCCTACACGCATCCCGGCAGGCGCATCATCGAAGTCGAAAAAGAAGGACTCGTTTTAATGAGCGAGGCGCTCGAAGCCGTCGGAGACGTTTATTCGATCAACGGCTTTACCTCCGAAGGCCGCCGCAACGTCAAGTTCTACGTCGTCAAAGATTTCAATGAAAAATATACGGAGGAAGTAGAGCGGCGCATCGGCGGCATCACTTACCAGAACAACACGCGGCTCGGCGCAGCCATCCGCCACGCCGCCGCCCGCCTCGCCAGACAGGACGCACGCACGCGCCTCTTGATAGTCCTCTCGGACGGGCGTCCCTACGACCACGACTACGGCGACGCACGCTACGCACGCGAAGACACACGCGAAGCCCTCCGGCAGGCCAAGCTACAGGGCATCACCCCCTTCTGCATCACCATTGACCGCGAATCCGAAGCCGAGCTGCGCGACCTCTACGGCGACATCGGCTACACGATCATTGACGACGTGCTTTCTTTGCCCGAACGCATGCCGGGAATTTACAGGCGTTTGACGACATGATTGAAAGAAGAAGCCATGAGCACTCTGGAAAAACTAATTATCGAAGATGGCGGGAAAATCACGCTTCCCCGTAAGGTGCTTGACCGTTACGGTCTGGGGGATGAAACGGTTGTTCGCATCATCGAAACTCAGAAGGGCATCCTGCTTATCCCTCTGACCGATGAGCCGATGAGCGAAGCCTTAGCCTCTGAACTGCAAGAATGGCAGGCAATCGGCAGCGACAGCATTTGATGAATTGACCGGACGCATATAACCCACCTTGTTTGATTCCTTATACCAGAGATTTAGGTATGGTATAAGAGCTACGCAATTTTAGGCATTCCTTAGTCCTGCGCTTTTGGGCTATTAATCAGTTTACAGTGGCCTCACGGTAAAATGGATATTCCTAAAACATTAGAAGATCGTTTGCGCGAAGGCAAAGTTATTCCTTTTGTCGGCGCGGGCGTCTCTATGGCTGTGTTAGACCGCCAGACTGATAAGCGACTCTTCCCCGGTTGGCGAGAACTACTCGACAGAGCAGCGCATCGTCTGGAAGAAGAAACAAACGGCCAACATGCAGCAGCAGTGCGCGCACTCTTGAATCTTCCTAAACCGGACTATCTGGAAATAGCACGTCATGCGCGTGAAGGCTTGAGTGAACCTACTTGGTATGAATTCCTGAAAGACCAATTTGATTGTCCACGCGACCGCGCAAAGACTGAAAGCCTGAAGCTGGCGCAGGCAATTTGGAATCTGAAGAGCCAATTAGTCATCACAACCAATTACGACGACGTATTACAGTGGGCATTACCTCCTCATGTCTATCCGGAATCATGGG
>JACMLC010000366.1 GCA_014379795.1 Pyrinomonadaceae bacterium | reverse complement strand
TGAAAGCTTTCTCGCTAATCCAATCGCGGCGGATTTTAGCTCGACGTTTGTGTACGCGGGGCACGGGTGGGTCATCAACTCCAAAAAAATCAATCCTTACGCAGGCATTGATGTCAAAGACAAAATCATCGTCGTCACGGGCGCGACTCCCAGAGGCGTCACTTCCGCAGACCTCGGCAAACAAGGAGTGGATTGGTTCGGGTATACAGATTATGCGAAGAAGCACGGCGCGAAGGCCATTCTGATGTTGCCGTCGGCGCAGGTCATCGCCAACTGGGAAGGCATTCGGCGTAATCAATCGGAGAAAGGCACGCTCGGCGTTGAAAGGTTTCTTGATGCGCAAGGGGCTGCGATGCCTCTCATCTTGTCCTCGCGCGAAATGGCCGCCGCGCTCTTTCAGGGAGAAAAGCCCGGAGGCGTCGAATTCTCTTTAGCGAATTTAGCTGACTTTCAGGATAAGGGTTTCGAGCTGTCTGCAACCAAAAAGGCGACTGTCAAAATCAGCACGAGCGTTGAGAAACTGAGCACGCAGAATGTCGTCGGCGTCCTCGAAGGCAAAGACTCCGTGCTCAAGAATGAATACGTCGCCATCGGCGCGCATTACGATCACGTCGGCACGGGCAAACCGTCGAACAGCGAAGGCATGTTCGCTCCCGGCAAAGGTAAAGATGAGAATGATGCTATTTGGAATGGCGCGGACGATGACGGCTCCGGCACCGTCGCCGTGCTAGCGATGGCTGAAGTTTTCGCCTCGAACCCGCGCCCGAAACGCTCCATCCTTTTCGTCTGGCATGCGGGCGAAGAGAAAGGCTTGTGGGGCGCGCGTTATTTTACAGAGACGCCTTCCGCCTCGATCAATATCAAGCAGATCGTCGCGCAGCTCAACCTGGACATGATCGGGCGCGCACGCGCTGCCGGAGACACAAACCCCGCGAATAAAGAACTGGCCGCGACGGATGAGATTTACGTTATCGGCTCAAAGATGATGAGCACGGAGCTGGGCGAGCTGAGCGAGCGTGTCAATCGCGGCTATCTCAATCTTAAATTCAATTACAGGTACGATGCCCCTGACGACCCCAATCAATTCTTCTTCCGCTCGGATCATTTTCACTACGCGCAAAGAGGGATTCCCATCATCTTCTACACGGACGGCGAGCATGAGGACTATCACAGGCCGTCGGACTCGCCCGACCGAATAGACTACGACCAAATGCTCCGCGTCACACGCACCATCTTCATGACCGCAACGGAACTGGCAGACATCAAGACGCGCCCGCGCGTGGACAAGAAGCTGCCGTTTGAAACAAGTGAGAATTAAGATAAGGCAAAAGTGAAAAGGTAAAAGGCAAAAGTGAAGACAGCATCTCTGTCATCTTCACTTTTGCCTTAAATAAATTTCAAAGTTCAAAGTTCGAGGTTCGAGGTTCCCTCTCAGGAAGATTTGTCGAACAATTCCAGCAGTTTGTCGCGATAGCTGCGCGAGAGTGTGAGTTGTTTGCCGTCGCGCAGGATAACCGTGTAGTCGCCGCTAAACAGGGGTTGCAGTTCCTTGATGCGGTCTATGTTGACGAGCGTCGAGCGATGTATGCGCAGGAACTTGTCCGGATTGAGCTTGGCTTCGAGGCGGCTCATCGTCTCGCGCAGCAAATGCCCTTCGCGCCCGACGTGCAGGCGCACGTAATTCCCTGCCGCCTCGATCCAGTCAACCTCGTCCGTCTTGAGAAAGAAGACGCGCCCGACCGAGCGCACGACAAGGCGATCCAGATACTTTTGCTCTGCCTTGAGGTCTTCGAGCAACGTAAGCAGTCTTTGATCTAACTGCCCCATCTTCTCATGCTCAAGCTGCTCTCTGGCGCGAGCGAGCGAGCGCCGGAAACGCTCGCGGTTAAAAGGCTTGAGCAGGTAATCGAGCGCATGCACGTCAAAAGCGCGCAAGGCATACTTGTCATAAGCCGTGACGAAAACGACGGCTGGAATCTTGTGTGCGCCGACGACTTCGAGCACGCCGAAGCCGTCCAGCTCAGGCATCTGTATGTCCAGAAAGAGCAGATCGGGCGACATGCTTTCGATGGCTTCGACGGCTTCCTGCCCGTTGGCGCATTCGCCTACGATTTCTATGTCAGGCTCTGTGCCGAGATACCGCTTGATTCTCTCGCGCGCCAGCGGCTCGTCATCAACCACCAATGTCCGAATCTTTGACATGAATTTAAAGCTTCAAAAATGTATGAGCCGCGAAAAAGCGCAAAAGATGTAAGTCAAGGGTAGAAATTAACTCGCGGCTTTTTTCTCTTTGCGTATCTTTGCGTCTTACTACTTTGCGCTCTTTGCGGTTAAATGCTTTTTTAACGCAAAGGCCGCAAAGTTTTCTCGCAAAGATCGCAAAGAATTTCTACCCTTGATTTACATAACTCTATTTCCGCTTGCTGTCCGGTTATTAAATTTTGTGCTGCTTGTGCCTTTTCGCGGCTATCCTTCATTCACTTCGCTTATCTTAAACGGTATCGCCAAGTCAACAGTCAGGCCGCCGCCCGGAGAGTCCTGTAGATCAAAGCGATGCTCCGCGCCATAGAGGTGCGACAGGCGCGCGCGCGTGTTGGCAAGGCCGACGCCCTCTTTGAGCGCCTGCTGCTCGCCGCCCAGCAACCCGCGCCCGTCATCGCGCACAAAAAGATGCAGCATGCCATCCACGCGGTCTGCTCCGATCTCTATGCATCCGCCGGATGAGCGCGGGCCGATGCCGTGACGAATGGCGTTCTCGACCAAAGGCTGCAAGATCATGTTCGGCACAGAGGCATCCAGAGCCTCCGGCTCAATGGACATGCTCATGCGCAGGCGGTCGTGAAAACGCGTCTGTTCGATCTCGACATACTTGTTCAGGAAATCCAGCTCCTGCTTGAGCGGCACTTCCTGCACGCCCACGTTCTCCAAAGAGAGACGCAGCAAATCGCTCAAATTCGTAATCATCTGCTCAGCCGACTCGGGGTCTTTGTACACCAGCTCCGAAATAGCGTTGAGCGTATTAAAGAGAAAGTGCGGGTGAAGCTGCATCTTCAAAACCTGCAAGCGCGCCTGCGCCAGCCGCGTTTCCAGTTGCGAGGCGCGCAGCTCGCGCTCACGAAATTTCCGGTAATAATCAATCGCGTAATTCACGCCCAGGATGCCCCAGTAGAAAAAGAGGGAGAGGTGAAAATTGACGAGCAGAAAAAATTTGTATGCTTGAAAATACGAAGTGAAGGTAACGCCGGGATAATAGCCGAGCCGTGGCAGCACGAGCGCATCTATGGATTGCTGAACGAGCGCGACGACAATGCTGAACAGAAAATGAGCGGGCAAGCTTCGCGCCCATCTTCCGCGCTCAAGTCGAAAGTGACTATCGAACCAGAGAACGATTGGCGTTATGGCGAACCAGACATAGCAGGAAAAGAACTGCCAACTCATAGCTCGCCAGAACGAGATAGAGTCCTTTGAGATATGGCTCTGAGCAAAAGTCTGGCTCGTAAAAAAGAGCGCGACAAACGACCAGCACCCGAAAATCAGCAACCATTTTGTGCGGCTTTGTTGAGCGCCGCTTTCATCCTTCATAAACAAAACCCTATTGTGCAATTCATTAAAAAATTCCGCTCTAAATCATATCATGCCGGACAGCCGGAGACTGACAGGCAAAGCAGAATTTTAAGTATACGCGCGCCGCTTTGATGTAGGCGATGCTATTGTGACGAGTAGCGGAATTTCTGTGGCGACAAGCGTTCAGTGCGGGATGGGAAGAATGCAAAATTAAAAATGTAAAATGCAAAAATAAGAGCGTGCTTTGATCTTGCGCTCTTCATTTTTAATTTTTAATTTTGCATTCTTCTATAGTTTT
>JACMLC010000365.1 GCA_014379795.1 Pyrinomonadaceae bacterium | reverse complement strand
CCGCCCTGGCCGCCGCGCGGCTCATTGCTGTAGCGACGCTCGGCCGAGGACGAGATTAACCAAAGCTTTGGCCTCAAGGGTAAAGCGCACGCGGCGTAAAAGCAGTGACAAGTGATAAGTGACAGGTGACAGGAAAATATCTTGTCACCTGTTTTTGTTTCAGCGCTTGATTGGCGGGACGCTTCTCCTGTAAGTTTATGAGAAAAGTCAGGGATTAAAATGCTTCTTGTATGGCTGTGAACAGTCTTTCCCTTCTTTTGTTTTGTATTGCAAAATTATTTGCAAAGGCAACAAAATCAAGCATACTGAGATAGACCGTTTTATTTTGCGGCAGTGAAAGCTTGAGATTGATTCTGAAAAGTTTTTTGATTTGAGCTATGGCGTATCCGGGCGTGACGCGAATCGAATTGCCTATCCTGCAAGAACTGCTCGCGACCGGCGGGATTGAGGACGTGCGCTTTCTCTACTCGCGGCTAACAGGGTATTTCCCGCAGATTAGCGAAGCGGAAGCGCGCGCGCTTGGCAACGGTCATCGAGCGGAGTGGCGCAGGCTGGTGCAGAGAGCCGGGCGCGCTCTGGATGAAAAGCGTGAGATTGAGCGGCGACAGGGAAGATGGAGCATCACCGCCGTCGGGCGCAGGCGAGCAGCGGATGAAGCGACTGATTTTGCTCCTTCAGAGCAATCCGCCAACGGGGCAATTCAGACAGATGCCATCACGCATGTGGGCGCACAGCAGATGCTTTGCGACATCGGGCGCGTGCTTGGTTATCACGCACAGATGGAGTTTGAATATTATGACGTCGTCTGGCGCACGAACGAGAAAAGCCCGCGCCTGAGCCATGTCTTTGAAGTCCAGCACAAGGGAAATATTGATGCTGCGCTGGCAAAATTGAAACGCGCTTACGACGCGCAACGCACTAGACCATTTCTGATTGTCGCCAGCGAACGCGATACGAACCGCGCACAAAAATCTTTGAGCATCGCCCGCACCGGAGCATTCCATGAAATCGGTCGCGTGACGGTCATCCTGAGCTTTGAACAGATACGCAGGCTTCACCGCGCCCTCACCTCGGTCGAAGAGCTACTCGCAAACATCTTCGAGTGATGACCGCAAACACAACGCCACTGCGCAAACAATATCTGGACATCAAAGGGCGGCACACAGACGCCATCCTCTTGTTTCGCATCGGCGACTTCTACGAAGCCTTTGATGACGACGCGCGCCTGCTCGCACGCGAGTTGGACATCGTGCTGACCTCAAAGCCGATGGGCAAGAACATCCGCGTCCCGCTCGCGGGCGTGCCGCATCACAGCCTTGAAAGACATCTTGCCACCTTGATTTCACGCGGCCACCGCGTCGCCATCTGCGAGCAATTAACTACCGTTCCGGTCAAAGGCGAAGCCGGTCGCGGTCTCATAGAGCGCGATGTGGTGCGCATCGTGACGCCCGGAACGGTGCTTGAGCCGGGACTGCTTCAGAGCAAAGTTAATAACTATCTCGCAGCGTGCGTCAGCGACGGCAAGCGCGCAGGCATCGCTTACGCGGATGTGACGACGGGCGAGTTTGCCGCGACCGAGCTGGAAAATGCTGCGATGATACCGGAGCTGCAACGCCTCGCGCCTTCGGAATTGCTCGTGCCTGCACAGAGCGAGCAGGAAGAATTTCTACCCGGCTTTATTACTCGTTGCGAGGCATCGTATTTCGAGCCTGACCGCGCACGCCGCGCTCTCTGCGAGCATTTCGGCGTGCGCAGCTTAACGGCTTTTGGCCTTGCGCGCTGGCCGCTGGCGACTGCCGCCGCCGGGGCTATCATCGCTTATCTGGGTAATACACAAACGTCTGCTTCGGAACAACTGACGCGGCTCACGAGTTATCACACGGATAATTTTATGACGCTCGACGCGCAGACGTTTCGCAGCCTCGAAGTTTTCGAGAGCGGGACGGGCGCGCCGACGCTCTTCTCGATTCTGGACCAGACGCGCACGGCGATGGGAGGCAGGCTGCTCAGGCGTCTTCTCAGGCAGCCCCTCTTAGACGTAGCGGAAATCGTGCGACGGCAAGAGCATGTCGCGTGGTTTCTCTCCGACAGAAGGGCGCGTGCGGAGTTGGCGGCAGTGTTTGAAACGATGCACGACCTCGAACGACTCTCTTCACGCGCGCGCGCCGGAATAGTCTCCGCACAGGAACTGCTCGCGCTGGGACAAAGTTTGGAAGCGATTCCGCGTGTGCGCTCTGTCCTGCAACGCGAGTCGAAACGTTTCGGCTCATCCTTAACAGCATTGCCTTCATGTGAAGTTGCGGCAAATCTTATCAACCACGCTATCTCCGAAGAGCTGCCCTCGCGCGCACAACAGGCGGGCGTCATACGGCAGGGATTTTCCGAAGAGCTAGACCAGTTACGCGCGCTCCTGAGCAACGGCAAAACTTATCTGGCGGAATTGGAACAGCGCGAGCGTGCGCGCACGGGCATCAAGAGCCTGCGCGTCGGCTACAACAAAGTCTTCGGCTACTTTATCGAAGTCACGCGCCCGAACCTGCACTTGATTCCCGGCGATTACACACGCAAGCAGACGCTCGCTAATGCCGAACGCTTTGTCACGCTTGAGTTAAAAGAATACGAATCGCTCGTCGTCCACGCGCAGGAGAGAATCGAAGAGCTTGAAGCCAGCCTCTTTCGCCACGTCTGTGCAGAGCTTTCAAAAAGCCGTCAGGAGATACTCACAGCCGCCGCGAGCCTCGCTTATTTGGACGTGATAATTTCATTCGCAGAGACAGCCGAAAACTCCCGTTACACGAGGCCGACGGTTGTTGATAGCCCGCAGCTTTTTATCAAAGCAGGCCGCCATCCAGTCTTGGAAAGAACGCTCGAAGACCAGCCGTTTGTCGCAAATGATGTAGAGCTTGGCGGTGAAGGCGCGCCTCAAATCGCCCTCATCACCGGCCCTAATATGAGCGGAAAGTCTACGTATCTCAGACAGGCTGCGTTAATCGTGCTGATGGCGCAGACGGGTTGTTTCGTTCCGGCTGAAGCCGCGACGGTCGGATTGTGTGACCGCATTTTTACGCGCATAGGGCTGTACGACCGCATCGGCAGCGGCGAGTCAACTTTTATGACCGAGATGGTCGAGACGGCGCAGATTCTGCATCACGCGACGCCGCGCTCGCTCGTGCTGCTTGATGAATTGGGACGCGGGACTTCGACTTATGACGGCTTGGCCGTCGCGCGAGCCGTGCTCGAATACATACACAATCACCCGCAGCTTCGCACCAAGACGCTCTTCGCCACGCACTATCACGAGTTGACAGAGCTGTCCGAAGTTTTGCCGCGCCTGAAAAACCTGCATGTAGAGATTACGGAAGAGGGAAGCGAGCTTGTCTTTCAATACAAAATTAGTCCGGGCGTCGCCGTCAAAAGTTACGGCGTGTACGCAGCGAGACTCGCGGGCCTGCCTCGCCCAGTCGTCCGCCGCGCCGAAAAACTTTTAGGCGAATACGAAGAAGGAAGTTTACACACACACCTGCCCGAAAAAAGATTGAGCCAGCCAGCTTCGCCCGCGCGCTCACATGAAACCGAAATCGCACAGGCTCTCTTAGACCTTGACCTGGACTCCATCTCGCCCGTCGAAGCCATGATGAAGCTCTACGAACTGCGCCGCCTCGCAGCAGAAGAGCCGGACACCAGACAAGACATCAAGGCCATCAAGACAGCGTAGAAGAGCAAGGATGAAGGATGAAGAAAGCAGATGTCAGATGTCAGATGTTAGATGTTAGT
>JACMLC010000364.1 GCA_014379795.1 Pyrinomonadaceae bacterium | reverse complement strand
GGGGGAAATATCTGGGCGATGAAGCGCTTGAAGAAGGCGTGGATGTGTGCGTCTCGACGTGGAATCGTCTGACGCCGAATTCGATGCCCGCGATGGCAAAGTCGGGCGCGAATTACATGAACTCGCAGTTGATTAAGATGGAAGCTCTCTTGAACGGCTTTTCCGAAGGCATCGCCCTCGATGATCGCGGCTACGTCTCGGAAGGCTCCGGCGAGAACATCTTTCTTGTCCATGACGGCAAGGTGATAACGCCGCCGCTCTCGTCTTCGATCCTGCCGGGCATCACGCGCGACAGCGTGATTCAGATTTGCAGAGAGCTGGACATACAGGTCATCGAAGGCGGCGTCCAGCGTGCCGCGCTCTATGTCGCGGATGAATGCTTCTTTACCGGCACGGCGGCAGAGATTACGCCGATTCGTTCGGTTGACCGCATCACCATCGGCACCGGAAAGCGCGGAGAGATTACCGGCAAGCTTCAGGAAATCTTTTTCGCTATCACTTCGGGCGAGCGCGAAGCTCCCGGACAGTGGCTCACTTACGTCAACGAAAGCGCACAGGAAGTGCCGGTCGAAAGCAACGGCCACAGCAGCAAGGCTCAGGTTCAAGAGGCCAGCGCCGCTGCCACAGCACAGGTCGAAGGAGCCGTTGATTTTCAAACCGTGATGACGGAGTAGTTTTAGCGCGGAAATTTTCTAAAAAAGGCAGAGCGTTAATCGCCCTGCCTTTTTTTGTGCTTGATCGCTTGGCAGCTACGCGGCCTTTTTTCTCGCTTTCCAGACGAAGACAGCCGAAACGATTGTGATCACGAACGCCAGAAAGAAGATGATTGCCGCAGGGATTATGCCGAGCAGCGCTTCTTCAAAATTAACGCGATTATTCGTCATCGAAGGCAGCAGCAGGCAGACGATAAACGCTATGCCCGACAAAAGCATCAACAAAATTCCGACTATCAAGCTCGCTATTTTCATTTGTTTCTCCGTTTAATTTTATCTTTCAACGATAGTGTCAAAAAGTGAGAAAGCGTTTCACTATTCGTTGATGTGCCAGCGAAAAAGTTTTTGAAAAATAAATCGGGGCGAGGGAGATGTTCCCTGCCCCGATTTGTTTTGCTTCACGCCGCAAGCTTTTATGGAAGATGTGCGGTTGGCACAGGCACGTCACCGCTCGCTCCCCATTGCTCGACCCTCAGCGCATTCAGGCCGCTCTCAAGGATGTACCAGTTGCCATCCGCCGGACGAAAGACAGCGATATCCGCTTTGCCGTCGCCGTTATAATCTGCGGGCACGGCCACATCTCCGATCGTTCCCCAAGTCTGTACGCGGGACGTGTTGTGCGTGCTTTGCAGGATATACCACTTCCCTTCAGCGGGGCGGAAGACGGCAATATCCGTTCTGGTGTCGCCGTCGTAATCTCCCGGCGCGGCCACGTCTCCGCTCGCGCCCCACGGCTGTGCGCGAAATGAATTGGTCAGGCTCTGGATCATGTACCAGGTTCCATTCGCAGGCCGGAAGACAGCGATGTCCGTCTTACCGTCGCCATCATAGTCTGATTGTACGGGGCGGTCGCCGCTCGCGCCGAACTGCTGAACTAGGAAAGAGCTAATCGAGCCGACGAAGATATACCAGGTGTTGTCCGAGGGGCGGAAGAGTGCGATGTCCGTGATCCCGTTGCCATCATAGTCACCGGGCACTGGCAGGTCTCCGCTCGTGCCGAATTGCCGCGCCCGAAACACACCATTCGAGCTGTGCAGGATATACCAGGTGCCGTTTGAGGGACGAAACACTGCCAAGTCGGTTCTGCCGTCGCCGTCATAATCACCGGGCGCAAGCAAGTCTCCGCTCGCACCGAACTGCTGGATAAATGAAAGCCCGTTGGAGCTTTGCCGCGCATACCAACTGCTATTAGACGGGCGGAAGACAGAGAGATCGGTCAGCGCGTCGCCGTCAAAGTTCGCGAGAATCCGCGTGCTGGGACGCAGGCTGTAAACATGCGAAGTTCCGATATTGAGGTTTGTAGGAATTAAATCGGCGTTGGGTGCGCCCGCAAGGAACGTGGTATCACTGAGCGCGACGCTTGAGCCGAACAAATCGCCCGGCTGCGGCTCTTCGGGAGTAGCTATGCCGCCGCTACCCCAGACCGTGCCGACACGTTGAAAGATGTAGGCAGCCCCGACGTTTTGTGTCGTCGGCGAGTCATAAAAGTAAGCGCCCGCCACGATAATGTTGCCGTTAATCGCTACGCTATAGCCGAGCTTATCATCCGCCTTAGCATCGCCGGCAACGAGTTTCGGCTGCGCGCTCCAGGTCGTGCCCGTGCGCTCGTAGACATACACTGCTCCGGCATTCGCCTTGCCGGGTAAATCGTCGTTGTAAGCGCCGACCGCCGCCGTGTTGCCGCTGAGCGAGACGCTCCACCCGTACAAATTCCCGACCCCCGGATCGGTTGCGAAGAACTGCGCCTGCTCAGTCCAGATCGTCCCATTGCGCACAAAGATATAAGCCGAGCCGGCGTCAACTCCTATATTGGTGTCGTCGCCATAAGCTCCGACCAGAGCCGTGTTGCCGCTGATTGAGACGCTGATTCCGAAGGCGTCGGCAGTCGTTGCGGCGTTGCCGACGAACTGGGCTTCAAAGTCCCACGTTGACCCGTTGAAGCGATAAGCGTTAACCGCTCCGGTCTGGCTTCTGGTGATCGCGCCCGGCTCTCCGACCAGCAAAATAGTTCCATCCAGAGCGACGCTCGTTCCAAAAGTTCTGCTGGCGCTCTGAATTCTTTGCCGCTCGCTCCAAGCCGTGCCGTTGCGCTGAAAGATATAAACTTGTCCAAAGACCTGATTGTTACCCAAGGCTCCGACGACGATAGTATCGCCGCTGATGGCGACGCTGTAGCCGAAATTAACCGTCCCTAGCAGATCGCTGGGAAGCAGTGTCACCTGCCGGTTCCAAATTGAGTTGGTACGCTGAAAAATATAAGCGGCTCCCAAGCGGCTAAGCGAAGCCCCGGGACCCCGTAAGTATGCGCCGACCACAGCCGTGTTACCGCTGATGGCGACGCTATACCCGAACTTGTCTCCGCCCAATCCATCGTCTGCTAAAAGACGCGCCTGCTGCGATTGCATAATACGCGCGCCGTCCCCGACCCCGGCAGCCCTGACCGCCGCCATCAGCGAATCACGACCGCTCTCCGACGAGAGATATTTTTGAGCCTCACTTGCCGCGCCGCTCTGTGTCGCAGGCCCGCTCGCGGCGGCGCGAGCGCCGGTCAAAATCAGAGTGAAAGTGGCAAGGATAAAGACAGCGGCCAGAAGCCGGGACAGCGATGGTGTTCGTGTTGTCTGCTTCATGATACGAGGGTCTCCTAACGTGGAAGTGGCGGAGAAGCTTCGGGCGCGCTCGCCCGGATGGCGGAACAGGAAAGATAATCAGACTCTCTTTGCCTGTGCCCTGTGCGAAATAATCTTTTGCGTTCCCGGCGGTAAAAATATGATGACGAATGATAAGAGAAGATGCCGGACGCTTGGGCATCTTAAAGCGATATTTGTCTTTCCTGTTGTCTCTTTAGCCTTGAGCCGAAAAGCTCTCGATGCGTCCGTTGGCCGCGATTATAACTCTCCAGCGGCCTGCGTCAAGGGTAATTTGTGACTTGTCATCACGCTTCAAACTTTATCTATGGGGCTTCAGTGCCATCTCAAAGGCCAAAAGAATTTTACTGTTAAACATTGACGAACAGTGGTTTAACGGGCTATTATCTAGGCTGGCGTCTCGGGGCCTTTAACATCTACCGGGGCGCAAAAGACCTTTTTAACCCGCGAGATGCGCAGACGCACGCGCTTTTTCGCTTTGCCTCAACAAAAAAGCGCTCCTTCCTAATTGTGTTCAAGAACGCGCCCTGATTCCCAAAAGCGGCGAGACCCACCTGCCAGATTCCGTGCGGAAAGTTTGAGTTTTGTCCTATGTCCCAAAGAATTGACGATTTGCTGCGCATAGCCTGTAGCTTCGGCGCATCCGACCTGCACATCAAGGTCGGCAACTTCCCTTTCATGCGGATCGGCGGTGAGTTGCGTCCGATTGTAGACTCCACGCGTCTAACGCAGGAAGACACGCTCGACATGGCTTTCTCGATGATGTCCAACCGGCAGAAGCAGCGTTTTAAAGAGGTCTGCGAAGTTGACATCGGCTATGGCGTTTCCGGCTTAGGGCGTTTCCGCGCCAACATCTTTCAGCAGCGCGGCACGGTCGGCATCGTGATGCGCGTCATCCCGGATCAGATGAGAGGCATGACCGATCTGATGCTGCCCCCTGTCATCGAAAGAATCTCGGAAGAGCAGCGCGGGCTGATTCTGGTCACGGGCACGACCGGCTCCGGCAAGTCCACGACGCTGGCGGCGATGATTGACCGCATCAACTCGAACCGCAGCGGCCACATCGTGACCATCGAAGACCCCATCGAATTCCTGCACCGCGACAAACGTTCCTTCGTCACACAGCGCGAGGTGGACGTGGACACGCGCTCGTTCGCCGAAGCGTTGCGCGGCGCGCTCCGTCAAGACCCGGACATCATCCTCGTCGGCGAGATGCGCGACCACGAAACGATTGAGACAGCGCTCACCGCCGCCGAAACGGGCCACCTGGTTCTCTCGACGCTGCACACTTTGGACGCGACGGAGACGATCATGCGCATCGTCTCGTCGTTCCCGCCGCATCTTCAGAAGTCAGTCCGCATACAACTCGCGGGCATCCTGCGCGCGGTCGTCTCGATGCGCCTCATACGCTCGGCGGACGGCGAGGGGCGCGTGCCGGCAGCCGAGATCATGG
>JACMLC010000363.1 GCA_014379795.1 Pyrinomonadaceae bacterium | reverse complement strand
TTGATTCGCGTGAGTCGCGCGAGGGCGATTCGATTCGCCGGAGGCGCGAATGCCTGCGTTGCGAGCGCCGCTTTACGTCTTACGAGCGGATAGACGAAATCCCCTACATGGTGATTAAAAAGGACGGGCGGCGCGAACCCTTTGACCGCAACAAGGTGATGGCGGGACTCCTGCGCGCCTGCGAAAAACGCCCCGTGCCTTCGTCAAAGCTCGATTCAATCGTCAATTCGGTCGAAAAGTACGTGCAGGAATCGGCTGAGCGCGAGCGCCCGACGAGCAAAATCGGCGAGCAGATTATGCGCAAGTTGAAAGAGTTAGATAAGGTTGCTTACGTGCGCTTTGCCTCTGTCTATCTCGAATTTGGGGATGTCTCGGAATTCATGGAACGAGCTAAAGAAGTAAAAGAACCCAGTGGAGCGCGTCGGCGAAAGGGCGGCGATTAAGCGAGTATGAGCCAGAGGAAGATTCCTCGTCCGCGCGAGGTGACAGTCCAAATGGTTAAGGTGGCACACGCCACAGGGCTTGAGCGCATCGAGCTGGAGCGCCTGCGCGACCACGTCAGGCGTCTCTACGTCGCTTTGCAGGAAGCGACCGAAGCTGACACGCCGCCCGCGCCCGGCACGTGGATGCCTTCCGTTGATGTCTATGAAGCGGAAGCGATGGTCACTGTCTGCATAGAGTTACCGGGCGTCCGCGCCTCGGAAATCAAGATCGGGCTGACCAATGCGCAGCTACGTATCTGCGGCGAAAAAAAGAAACGCACGCCACGCCAGCGCGTTATTTCGCATCTATGTTCCGAGCGCAGCTATGGCAGATTCAACCGCGTCGTCACTTTGCGCTGGACGATCAACGTCGGCGACGCGACGGCAGAACTTAATAACGGCATGCTCATGGTACGCCTGCCGAAAAGAAAAGATCGTCGCGGAGCGGAATTTAAAGTACCGATTAGAGAAAAGGATGAAGGATGAAGGATGAAGGATGAAAAGGATTGAGTAAATAGCTTATTGAAACAATGCTTCAATAGCTTTTCCTTCATCCTTCATCCTTCATCCTTCATCCCTTAAAAAATGGCTATTACTAACGAAGACATTATTGAAGGCGTTGAGACTGACGCGGGCGAGCAGCAGTTGCAGATTCCGAATGAGCTGCCTGTGTTGCCCTTGCGCGACATTGTGATTTATCCGTTTATGATCGTGCCGCTGTTTGTCTCGCGCGATAAATCCATCCGCGCGGTGGACGAAGCGCTCGGCGAGAATCGCATGATTCTGCTGGCTTCGCAGAAGGACTTGGACAAGGAAGAGCCTGTCGGCGAAGACCTTTACGAAGTCGGGACGGTGGCGGTCATCATGCGTATGCTCAAGCTGCCGGATGGACGCATCCGCATCCTCGTGCAGGGCTTAGCGCGCGCGCATCTCGATGCGGTGGAACCGGGCGGAGATTACCTGCGCTCGCGCCTGACCGTCGTGCAGGAATCACCCGCGCCCGAACGCTCGCTCGAAGTCGAAGCCCTGATTCGCAACGTCCGCGCTTCGATGGAGAAAGCCGCCAACTTAGGCAAAAACATTTCGCCCGAAGTGATGGCGATTATCGCTAATCTTGATGATGCAGGAAGATTGGCAGACCTCTCTGCGTCCAATCTCGAATTAAAGGTTGAAGACGCGCAGAGCGTTTTGGACATCGCGGACACCACTGCTCGATTAAGACGCGTCAACGAGCTTTTAAATAAAGAGATTGAAGTTCTCACTGTCCAGCAGGAAATTAACACGCAGGCGCGGGCGGACATTGACCGCTCGCAACGCGAGTTCTACCTGCGCCAGCAACTGAAAGCGATTCAGACGGAGCTTGGCGAAGGCAACGAGCTGGCCGAAGAGATCGCGCAGTTTCGTGAAAAAATCGAAGCCTCGAAAATGCCGAAGCCCGCCGAAGAGGAAGCCCTGCGCCAGCTTAAAAAGCTTGAGCGCATGCACCCGGACGCGGCAGAGACTGCGACCCTGCGCAACTGGATGGAGATTATGACCGATCTGCCGTGGTCAAAAGCTTCCGTAGACAATCTGGATTTACAAAAGGCGCAGCAAATTCTGGACGAAGACCATTACGGGCTTGAGCGCGTGAAAGAGCGCATCGTCGAAGCCTTAGCCGTGCGTAAGCTGAAGAAGAAACCGAAAGGGCCAATCCTGTGTCTCGTCGGCCCGCCGGGAGTCGGCAAGACCAGCCTGGGACGCTCGATTGCGCGCGCGCTTGACCGCAAGTTTGTGCGGCTCTCTCTGGGCGGCGTGCATGATGAAGCAGAAATTCGCGGTCACCGCAGAACCTATGTCGGCGCGATGCCCGGTCGCATCGTGCAGGCGATTCAACAGGCTGGCACAAATAATCCGCTCATCATGCTCGACGAGATAGACAAAGTCGGCGCGGATTTTAGGGGCGATCCGTCCTCTGCTCTCTTGGAAGTTTTAGACCCCGAGCAGAACAATGCTTTTCGCGATAACTATCTGGGCATCACGTTCGATCTCTCGAATGTGATTTTTATGACGACGGCGAACGTGCTTGATACGATTCAACCTGCTTTGAAAGATCGCATGGAAGTTATCCGGCTGGCGGTATACACGGAAGAAGAGAAATTACAGATTGCGCGTCGTCACTTGGTGCCAAAGCAGCTGGAGGAGAACGGTATTGCCGCGCGTAACGTGAACATTTCAAAGACTGCGATGACAGCCATCATTCAGCAGTACACGCAGGAAGCGGGCTTGCGCCAGCTTGAGCGCGAGATCGGCACCATCTGTCGCAAGGTCGCGCGCCGCATCGCCGAAGGCCACGCGGCTTCGGCTCGCGTCACGCTCAAAAACCTGCACGAGTTCCTGCGTGCGCCGAAGATC
>JACMLC010000362.1 GCA_014379795.1 Pyrinomonadaceae bacterium | reverse complement strand
AGTCAAGTTCATCTTTTGGAACGTACAAGAAGAACCGCCTATCAAGTTCATATTCGAGCGTCTCCCGCAATACTCGCACATCATGTTGAACGGCTGTATATCTCCGGTCTCCTGCGTAGCCGTTAATCCTTACTAGCAACTTTGAAACACGCTGTTGAGCTTCCTCCATATTGAGAGTCTTATTTGTTTCAATCACGACCATGATGAGAGTGCGAATATATTTGTCGTGCTCATCGGAAATCTCGGTGAGCAAACCCGACGCTCCATGCATGGATAGACCACTCTCAAGTTCTTCCAAGTTTCTGAGCATTACAATGAAGTTGTAGGGTAGAAATCGAATCATATTCCAGAAGGCTCACAAGTTGGAATGGACGAGCAATCCATACTGCTACTTGTTCCCCTTCTTGTGCAATAGTTTTGCTGTTAATCTCTGTGAAGGCGTCAGTCATTCGACACCCATCTTGCAGAGCAACGCACTATTAGGGAACTACCCAGCAGTTGAGGGTATTGCAAATTCACGACCTTTATCCTATCCTTCGGCGACAGTCGTTTCAGAAATTCTTCGGGTGAGCCGCGTCACGCATTTTGCCTGTCAGATGCAAAAGAGGCGCGGCAGCATTTCTATCTTCAACTTCTTATGATCGTCGGAACAGAATGGCTCATTGACGCAGCGGGTTGTGAGGCAGAGCTTTTGTGTGATGTGCGCGCCCTGCAACGCGTCTTTGACTGCCTCATCACGGAGCTTGACTTGCAGGTGGTCGGCGAGCAGATGTGGCACAAGTTTCCGCCGCCCGGTGGCGTGACGGGCTTGGCAATGCTGACGGAATCGCATCTGGCGTGTCATACCTACCCGGAGTTTCAAACCGCTACGATCAACCTGTACTGCTGCCGCGAGCGTCCCGCTTGGCCGTGGGCTGAGCGTTTGAAAGAGATGCTCGGCGCGCGGGAAGTGACTGTGCGCGTTCATCACCGCGTCATCGCGGACGAGCAAGCGTGCGAGACGGCAGAGCTTTCGACATCCTCTCTGGCCGGAGGCAGTTGGTAATGGCACAGCTACAGGGCAACTGCCCTGCCTGCGGCGCGGGCGTCTCATTCAAATCCGGAGCCTCAATCGTCGTCATCTGCGAATACTGCCGCTCGGTGGTCGCGCGCACAGACCGCGCGCTCGAAGATTTGGGCAAAGTCGCGGAAGTGTTGGAAACCAACTCGCCGCTCGAAGTCGGCCTGCGCGGCACGTTTCAAGGCATTCCGTTCGAGCTGACCGGGCGCGCGCAGTTGGGGCACGAGATGGGCGGCGTCTGGGATGAATGGTACGCGACGTTTCAGAACGGCTGGTTGGGCTGGCTCGCGGAAGCGCAGGGAAGATTTTATATGACCTTTCGCCAGCAGCTTCCAGACCCGAAGGCCGTCGCGCCGTTCGGCAAGCTACAGCTTGGCATCCCCGCTTACGGAGTTCCCGGCAGCGTCCCGCTCATCGTAGCCGAAACGGGACGCGCACGCGCGCTCGGAGCAGAGGGCGAGATTCCATACAAGCTCACTCCGGGCGAGACAAATTTTTACGCGGATTTGTCCGGCGCGGGCGGCGCGTTCGGCACGCTCGATTACAGCGAATACCCGCCGCTCTTTTATCTGGGGCAGGAAGTCACGCTCGCGCAGCTTGGCATCACCGCGACCGGAAAAGAGCGTGAGCGCGAGGCGCGGCGTGTGGCTGCGGGACATCTGAACTGCCCGCAATGCGGAGGCGGCCTTGAGCTTCGCGCGCCAGACAAATCCGAGCGCGTCACCTGTCCGAATTGCAGCTCGCTCTTAGACATCAATCAAGGCAATCTCAAATATCTCAAGACGCTTCAGCGCGGGCAGTTCGAGCCGCTGATTCCCGTCGGCTCTATCGGCATGTTCGAGGGCGCGCAGCAATTGATGGTCATAGGCTTTGTCGCGCGCAGCGTTGAAATCGAAGCCGTGCGTTACTTCTGGACTGAATACCTGCTCTATCACCCGCAAATCGGATTTCGCTGGCTCGTGCAGAGCGACGAGCACTGGAATTTTGTGGAAGCCGTGCCGCCCGGCGAAGTCTTTGAGCATGTTAAGTCAGCGACTTTTGCCGGAAAGAGTTTTAAGATTTTTCAGGACGCGGAGGCGCGCGTCGAATATGTCGCGGGTGAGTTTTACTGGAAGGTAGAAGTCGAAGAGATGGTGCGCGCGGTTGATTACGTCAAGCCGCCCTTGATGCTCTCGAAAGAAGTCTCTACGGTCTATGTCAGAACCGGCGGCACGGCGGAAAAGCCGCAGTACCTGCAAACGGGCGAGGTCAACTGGTCGCTTGGCAAATACGTTCCGGTCAAAGAAGTCGAAAAAGCTTTTGGCTTAACCTACAGTTTGCCAAGCCCCTCCGGCATCGCTCCGAATCAACCTTTCAATCAAAAGGCCGTCTACAAATACTTTCTTATCCTGCTGCCCATTCTGTTCGCTATCGCCATCGTCGCAACCATCCTCGGCGGCAACACACGTCAGGTGATGACGAACACTTATGAGCTGCCCGCGCTGGCGACCGCAGACGGCACGCAGGTCGTCTTCTCAGACCAATTCGAGCTGCGCGGCATGCAGAATGTCAGGGTCACAGCGCGTGCCACCGGGATAGACAACACATGGCTTTACATGGAAGGCGATTTGATTAACGACGAGACGGGCTTGGTGCAGAACTTCCCGCTCTCTGTCGAGTATTATCACGGCGTAGACGAAGGCGAAAGTTGGAGCGAGGGAAAAACTTCGGATGACGACACGCTCTCTTCCCTGCCCGCAGGAAAGTACACTCTGCGATTGGAAGCGCAGTGGGAAAAGTGGCAGCAACCGATGCCTATCACCGTCACGATTGAACAAGGAGTCACGAGCGGCATCAATTTCGTTCTCGCCCTTATAGTTCTCTCGCTGATCCCTTTGTTGGTCGTGATCTGGCACATCATCTTTGAATCGCGCCGCTGGTCGCAGAGCATGTTCAGCAGCAGCGGCTCAAGCTCCGGCTCGGATTCCGATTCCGATTCGGGCTGGGATTCAGACTAAAACGGGGCGGGAAATAGGGAAATGGGGTAATAGATAAAAGGGGAAGAAAAGAGATGGCTCGCCTGCTTCCTATTCCCCTATTTCCCTATTACCCTATTCCCCCTTTCACAAACATTGATGGAGAAGGTTCATGTTTAAAAAGCTCTATCTGGCTTTCGGCATTGGCGTGGTGCTGCTGTACGGGACGGCGGCGTTGTTCGGCTGGGAGTTTGGGACTTCGAGCCGCACGCAGTTGCCGCCCGACGCGCGACAGGGCGGGTACAGGTCTTTTCATTTCTGGCACTATGGCTTTCGTGGAGGAAAGTGATGCTCATTGAATCAATGGCAAGCGAGATGCTCGCAAGTGCAGTTTCCGCAACACAGTTGACGGCTCTTCTGGCGGTGCCGCTCGAACAGATTCGCTCGGTGCTTTTATCAACGCTGGTCTTTGTCCTGCTCGGCATCATTGTCTTTGCGCTGGCGTTTTTAGTCATCGTCAAGGCGATGCCGTTCTCGGTGCGCAAAGAGATTGAGGAAGACCACAACGTCGCGCTGGCGATTGTGATCGGCGCGGTCATCATCGGCATTGCGATGATCGTCGCCGCCGCGATTCAAGGGTAGTGCATGAATCGCACTCCGCTGCTTTTCCTCAACGTGCTGGTGATCGCCACATGCGGGCTGGTGTATGAATTGCTCGCAGGCACGCTCGCCAGCTACGTGCTCGGCGATTCGGTCACGCAGTTCTCTCTGATTATCGGGATTTACCTGTTTGCGATGGGCGTCGGCTCTTGGCTCTCGCGCTTTATAGACAGAGCCTTGGCGCGCCGCTTTATAGAGATCGAGCTGGCGGTCGCCATCTTAGGCGGATTGAGCGCGCCGCTCCTCTTTTTCACCTTCGCGCGGGTCAGCTATTTTTACCTCATCCTTTATTCCGTAGTCTTCATCATAGGCATGCTGGTCGGGCTTGAGATTCCGCTCCTGATGCGAATCCTCAAAGACCAGCTTGATTTCAAAGAATTGGTCTCACGCGTCCTCGCTTTTGATTACATAGGCGCGCTCATCGCATCGCTTCTCTTCCCTATCTTGCTCGTCCCAAAGCTCGGGTTGGTTCGCACGTCGCTGCTCTTCGGAATGTTGAATGCGGGCGTCGGGTTGTGGGGCACTTGGCTGATGCGCCCGCTGATTAAAGGCAATCTGAATGTGCTGCGCGGGAAAGCCATCTTTGTGCTCCTGTTGCTCTTGGTCGGTTTTATCAAGGCGGACACGCTGACCTCTCTGGCTGAAGACCAGATGTTCGCGGACGACATCATTTACGCGAAGACGAGCCATTACCAGCGCATCGTCGTGACGCGCGGGCGGGCGGGCTTTCAGCTTTTCCTGAACGGCAACTTACAGTTTAGCTCGACGGACGAGTATCGTTATCACGAAGCCTTAGTGCATCCGGCGATGATGGCGCAGGGCGGCTCGCCGCGCAGAGTGGTGGTGATGGGCGGCGGCGATGGTTTGGCTCTGCGAGAAGTTTTAAAATACCCGTCGGTCGAATCGGTCACGCTCGTAGACCTTGACCCGGAGATGACGCAGCTCTCGCAAAAATTTCCTCCGCTCGCGGAGCTTAACCGGCATGCTTTTCAAGACCCGCGCGTGCAGGTCGTCAATACGGACGCGATGATCTGGCTGGAAGAGAACGTCCAGCCGTTTGATGCAGCCATCATAGATTTTCCAGACCCTAATTCGTTCGCGCTGGGCAAGCTCTACACGACGCGCTTTTATCGAATGCTAAAGGAACGTCTAACGCCGGATGCAGCCATCGCCATTCAATGCACTTCGCCTTTGTTCGCGCGTCAGTCTTATTGGTGCATCATTCGCACGCTTGAGGCCGCAGGCTTTCACGTCAAACCGTACCAGACAGCCGTGCCCTCATTCGGTATCTGGGGCTTCGCCCTCGCGCGCCGCGCTGCGTTCGATGCGCCGACGCGCGCTCCCGCAAACCTGCGTTTCCTTGACGATCCGGCGATGGCCGCCATGTTCGTCATCCCCGCAGACCTCAGCTCCGTGCCGGTGGAAATCAACCGCCTCGACAATCAAATGCTGGTTCGTTATTACGAGGGCGAGTGGAAGAAGTATGAGTAGGAGGAGTCAGGAGTCAGGAGTCAGGAGTCAGAAGAAAAACGGGTTCAGCCTTTCATCCTGACTTCTAGCTTCTGTAGTTATGAGCGCTTTCTCAAGACGAGAAATCTTAGCAGCCTTTTTGGGTGCGCCTGTCGCGCTGGCTGCGTGTCGTTCGGGCGCGCAGCCAGCGATGCCTGCGGGTGAGATTGTCGGTGTGTCTGATGTCTTGGGGCATCGCCTGCGCGATGGCTTGAAGATTGAAATCCCTGCCGAGAATTGGGAAAGCAAAGGCTTGGTAATCGTCGGCGGCGGCATCGCGGGCTTGGCGGCGGCGTGGAAGCTTTTGAAAGCGGGCTTTGAAGATTTCGTCCTGCTTGAATTGGAAGCTGCGCCGGGAGGCACGTCGCGGAGCGGCTCTTCACAGCTTGTCTCTTATCCTTGGGGCGCGCATTACTTGCCCGTGCCGACGAAAGAGAATCGCGCGCTGGTGGAGCTGCTTGACGAGATGGGCATGCTCGAAGGGAGCAACGAGGCGGGCGAGCCTGTCGTCGCGGAACAGTTTCTGTGTCGTGACCCGGAAGAAAGAGTTTTTTATAAAGGCCGCTGGTATGAGGGGCTTTACCTGCACGCGGGCGAGAGCCGGGAAGATGTCCGTCAGTTTGAAGCTTTCAATCAGGACATCAAACGATGGGTCGAATGGCGCGACTCGAAGGGCAAACGCGCGTTCACGATTCCGGTCGCTCTCAGCTCGGATGACGCGGAAGCAACCGTGCTGGACAGCATCTCGATGGCAGAGTGGATGAACGTGCGCGGCTTCAATTCACGGCGTCTGCGTTGGTGGGTTGATTATGCCTGTCGTGACGATTACGGCCTGACGCTTGAGCAGACGAGCGCGTGGGCTGGACTCTTTTATTTCGCTTCGCGCGTCCAGAAACCCGGCGACGAATCGCAGCCTTT
>JACMLC010000361.1 GCA_014379795.1 Pyrinomonadaceae bacterium | reverse complement strand
TCGCTAGCCGTTCAGTCGTGACCGTAAAATAATCTCCGTCGTCCGCACGCTTAACGGTCTTGCAACTCTCCGCTTCGTTGATGCGGACGCCTTTTTCGCGCATCGTTCCGAGCCATAAATCAAGGACTCTCTCGCGCTGGTCTCCGGCGATTTTGCGGGTCAGATTGTACAGAATCTCGCGGCCTGCGCTTACGAAGAATTCACGTAGACTCTCTGCGGGCAGCGACAGGATTTTTTCATCGAAGAACTGCGGCAGTTGGTCTTCCATCAACATCGCGCGCTCAAGCTCGGTCAGGTGCGGAAGCAGGCTGAGCGTGAATTGGATGCGCAGGTCTTCAACGAGCTTCTCTTCAAGCTCGCTTGCAAGCTCTGCGCGCATCGCCGCCGGTAATTGTTGCTCGATGGCTGTGCGAAGAATGTCTAGCTGTTCGTCCCAATGCTTTTGCATTTCCGGCGACAGCGTGCGCTTGAAAGTTTCGGCGTCGCCCTCTTCTTCAGTTTGCAATCCCAGCCCGAGCACGCCCAGACCGCCGAGCCAGTCTTTGTCTTCAGGCTTAAAGAAAATGTATTTGCCCGCCGGATAGGCTTCGAGCGTGGCGAGGATTGTTTCCTGCTCGATGCCGACATAGCGTAGCCCGCGTTCATGTGCGGCGAGCGCGGCAGACGCTCCGCCCGGCCCGATGCCGATAATGGCTACATCGTAATCCGCTTTGGTTTCAGGTGCTGATTGTTTCAACTCGCTGGCGATATGCTCTATGACTTCCGCGCCTTCTTTGATGGCGTTCTTGATGAGAGGCACGCCCGACACGTCGCCTATCAAATAGCAGCCGGGAACGTTGGTCATGTAGGTCGAGCCGTCGCGCGCAGGCGCGGGACGCGGCCTGATAGTCTTGGTCGTGTTGACGACGATGCAGGCTTTGGGATTGACGGGACACTCGACCTGACATGATGTGTCTTCCATGCACTGTTCGCGCGCGACCACCGCTGCACGCCCGTCTACCATCGCCAGCACATCATGCGGGCAGGCATCAACGCACGCGTGACAACCGATGCAGCGTTCGGGAAAGATGACCGGATGCGGATACTGCGGGCCGTGATATTGCTTAATGCCCAGCTCGCCCAGCTCTTCTGAGTTGAGCCTGCGCGGCACGCGCGCAATCTTCTTTTCGCGCTCAGCCCTTTCGAGAAGTCTTGCCGAGCGAACCGCATCACGAAGAGCGAGCGTGAGGGTGACTATCAAGACAAAGAACGAGAGGCCGAACCAGCCGTACCACGGCAGCCCGCCGAGATGGTTTCGCCCGACCGTGAAAATGCCCGCGACCGGATTGATAGCCAGCAGCAGCAGCAACAGCGCGATTGATGCAACGAGTTGCGATTTTTTCATGGCGATGCAGATCGCAGCGGGGGCAAGCCCCTCTTCCTGACCTGCTAATGAATGTGGCTTGGATGACTCAAGCTCAAGTGTCTCATGGTTAGGAAGGGCGGCTTGCCCCCGCTCTTCCTTATTTTATTCTGCATTGTGTTGTTACTTGCCTATGCGTTGTCTGATCTTTTCCGCGATGGCCTGTGCGCGCCTGGTGCGGGCGTCTGTGGTCAAGAGCGATCCCCAACGCCTTTCGTCGAAGGCATGTTGGACGTGACACGACGTGCAGTTGATTCGATTGGGATCAAACAATACCGTGATGCTGAGATCATAAACGAATCCCTGATGACATTGGCTGCAAGTCGTGCGCGGCGTCTCGCGGTCAATCGGGTCGAACGATTGATGGCAGCTCGAACATGACAACTGTCCTTCTTGGTTGCCGCTGACGCCTTCGATAATCTTCACGCGATACAGATGAAGCGAGTGGAACTGTTTGCTGCGCCATGTTTGTTCAGTATCTTTCTCATTCTTTTGAGCAGCAATCTCAGGCAGGACGGAGATTTCATCCTCGCTCAAGCCCTTCCAAATCCATTCCTCGTTTTGGACTGGATAGCCCAAGTCTGCGCCATGCGGAGTAAAGACGCGCTTGCCGTTGTAGACCTGTTGATTGTTATCGTTATGACACGCGGCGCACGAATCGAAGGCCGCCGCGCGAGGTTGAAACCCAGCGCCTTTGTGCTCCATGTGACAGGTCGTGCAGGTCAGACCCGCTGCGGCGTGCGCTTCGGTCGTGTCCGCGTGAAACGCTTCAGTCTGATGACATTCGGCGCAGGCGTTGACGACCGGCTCGTTTAACTTGTGGCAGGTTGTGCATGAGTTGGCGTTTGGC
>JACMLC010000360.1 GCA_014379795.1 Pyrinomonadaceae bacterium | reverse complement strand
GACTGCGAAGTCCGTCTTGGCATCGCCGTCAAAGTCTCCGAGCGTCGGTCTATCTCCGCTCGTGCCCCAAGCCTGCGCGTGGAATGCGCCGTTGGAGCTATTGAGCCTGTACCAGGTGCCGTTCGAGTTGCGAAAGACGGCGACATCAGCCTTGTTATCTCCGTCATAGTCGCCAGCCATCGGCACATCCCCGCTTGAGCCGAACTGCGTGACCCTGAGGGAGTTGTTCGAGCTTTGCAAGATATAAAAAGTGCCGTCCGCAGGGCGAAAGACAGCGAGGTCAATTTTGCCGTCGCCGTCATAATCCGCAGGCGCGGGACGGTCTCCATTTGAGCCGAACCCCTGACCGCGAAAACCGTTATTCGAGCTTTGCAGGATGTACCAGGCGCCATTGCTTGGACGAAACACGGAGGGGTCTGTCTTGCGGTCTCCGTCAAAGTCGCTGTTGACGGCTGGCTGCTGGACGACCTGCTGGACGACCACGGTTCCGGTCATGTTATTAAAGCAGTGCGGGCTGCAAAAATACGGAAAAGTTCCCGGCGTGTTAAAGGTGCGCGTGTAGACTGCGCCGGTAGGCGATGAGCCTGTGTTGGCGCAGTCCATGTTATTGGGCGAGCAGAACTGATTGTTGGCGATGCAGGCCGAGCCGCTGACGACGTTGTGCCCGTCCTCTACGAAAGTCCATCTGACCGTGTCGCCGACATTGATGACAACTTGAGACGGTGTGTAGATAAAACCGGGGCCAATTGACACGTCAATTATCGCTGCCGGTCTGTTGGAAGCGGGCTGGCCGGCGGCATTGCCGGCTTTGCCGGACAGCCTCGCGGTCGAGATGGTGTAGGCGCTTGAGACGAAGGCCGCAGAATCAAGCAGTTCGTAAAAGTTGGTTCCGGTCTCCTTCGCGTGCATCGCGTGATTCATCTTCCCCGGCGATTTCGTAAAGTTGAGCACGAGCGGGCCGAGCGGCACGCTCTCAGCGGGAGTCTTGGCGACTGATTTGTCATGCCGCCCAGCATCATGCTTACCGGCATCGTGATTGGCGCTCTCTAGCGTTTCATCTTTCCCATTCGCAGGCGTCGCCGCGTTGGACTTCTTTGCCGTCGAAGAGCTGCGTACCAGAAAAGTTGAGAAAGCCAGACTCACCAGCAGCATGATTGCGAGGGAGATGCCGAGTCTTTGACGAGAGCGCATGATTGATCTCCTTAAACGTTTAGACAAACGAAATCAAAAAAAAGTTGATGTCATCCGGCGAATAGACAGAAGCTTTCAGGCTCTGAAGCCAGACCGGCTTCTCAACTGCGTATTGCGTCAAACCAAAAGATGTTCGCCAAAAGCAGGGGAGAGACGGTTTGGCGGCAAGGTTTCCTGCCTCGTTCCGTAGAACTTTCTGGAACCCTCCCGGCGAGAGTTCCCTTGGGTTCCAGAGAGCGAGCCTGCCGCCAAAGACCATCCTTTGCGAGCTTCACGATTTTCAACGTGAGGCTGATTTATAACCGTTTTGACCGGGCTTCAGCGTGGCATTTCTGGAATTCCAGAAATGCCACGCTGAAGCGGCGCGGAGCCGTCTATAATTCTTACGGCGCGCCCCCGTGTGTCCGAAGGGTTTGCTCATTTACTCGAATCAATCAATAACTTGATTGGGATTCGTGCAAATGAGTAAGCGGATAAATGTGTCCATGAACAAGCTATCCATTGATGAGCTATTGAACAAAGGGTTCTCTCTGGCCTGTTTTATCCTGGGCGAGAGGGCAGATGCTATACGCACTGTCGAAGAGGCTCTGAACCGGCTGGAAGTGACGATGGCTGCGCAGGGCAAGCGTCTTTATTACAAGCCAGCGTCGTCATGGACGGGGCAGGATAGGGCGGACAGATACCGGAATAAAGTTCTTTTCAGCGAGCTGCATCTGCTTCAAAGGCTGATCTACATCACGTCCGAGACTTACGAAAAGCAGAGAGAGGCGGGCGCGGCTGGCGAAGAAGAAATGCTCATAAGCTTTATCAAGCATCTGGTCAGAATCACGACCCGGCGCAACTCTTTTTATGTGACGCTCGGGCTAAGCAGGCTGCTCTACAGCTACACGACGGCGGAGACGATGGAGGTTTACAACGCGGTGATTCAAGACCCGGAGCGGGTTAAAGACGACTATTACTATCGCTCGCGTAAAGGAGTCCTGATGCAGGAGCTAAAGAAACGGTTCGGGAGCTTGATCGAAGTTGCCCGTGGGCCTCGCGGAGAAGAAAGATTTCGCGCCTCGGAACATCAGGGACGATTTGCCAAGCTGGTCGCGGAAAGCCTCTCGTTTTTTACGCCGTGGTACACGCCCTGCCTCGTGCCTGCCGGAGTGAACCCGATTATGGACGGCATCGCGGGACTCTCCTCGCGCGGCCAGCAGGAAGAAGACAAAATCGAAGTTGACCGCATACATGCTGTGCTGCATCCGGATTGTTATGAGCGTCTCGTCAAATCTCTGAGCTTCGATTCACCCGAACAAAGGCTCGAAGTCCCGCACTTTTTCCTTTCGTCAAATGGCGACAACGGAGAAGGCACGAGCGGGAGTGACCGCCGCCACCCTGCAAACTTGGATGAAGACGAATTGAGCGACATCAAGAGCAGGCTCGATGACCAATCCGCGCGCCGCAAGCGTGCGTTTGCCGGAGGGCTGCTGCGCGTCGTGGTGGACGGAACGGAGCGCGCATGCCTAAATCTTGCGCACACCAGCAGCGCACGCTTCACGCTTGAAGACGAAGCCGAGTTGATAGAAATTCGCGCGCCCGGTCATGACGGCGAATTGCTGCTGGCATCACATCTGCTTTCGGGTCGTGAAGCCGATGGCAAAGACGCGGCGGCCAAAGCTTCCATCACTCTCGAAGGCGGGCAGAAGCTAACGATTACGGTGGCGCAGCGCGCGGATGAAGACGGAGCCGTTGTGGATGTCGCTTACCGCGAGACCAACCCGCTCAGAGCCGCGACGCTCTACGCGCGGCGTTTAGTTTCGGGCGGCGAAGAACCGGGGCGCACGACGTGGACGCGTGCGCGAGTGCCCGCGCTCGCGCTTGGCTTGGCGCTGCTCGCGCTGTGCGCCCTCGGCATCTGGCAGGTCTTGAAGAATAACAAGTCCGCGCCCTCTCAAGCTCCAAACGTGACAGACAAAAGGCAGGAAGAAAAGAAGAACGTTGTTGATGTCCCCGTTGTCGAAGATAAGAATAAAGCTCCGCAGGTGGCCCAAAGCCCTGCGTCAAATAGCATGCCTCTTATCAAAGACGAGCAGAGACAGGGAGAGGGGACGCCGCCAACCCCACGCGCGCCGGAGAGGACGACGCCCGCCGTCGCCGGAACGAATGATGCGCGGCGCAACGAGCAGCCGCGCCAGCAGAAGAGAGAAGCCGTCGCAAACGTCCCCGATTCAAACGACACGCGCGCTGTGGGACAGCCTGAGCAAAGCGCGCCCGAATTTGACGCGAGGCGCAGCCCTTCAAACACGCTGCCAGCCGTGCCGCTTTCAGAGGTCAGGAAAATTTACGTCGAATTGAGCGGCGACGACGCCGCAGAGAGCGTGCGCGCGAAGTTGCTTGAGAGCCTGAGCGCCAGCGGCAGATTCACCTCTGCCGCGAGCAAAGACGAAGCGGATGCTTTGCTCAAAGTGTCTGTCAAGAGCGTGGACGGGACAAAAGTTTCTGCCAGCGCGCAGCTTATCAACGCGCGCGGCGAGACAATCTGGCCTGCGACTGCGGGCGGAAAGTTTTCAGGCTCAATTGAGATTGTGGCTGGTGGGATCATAAAAGAGCTGCTCGATGAAGCCCGTGCTCGATAGGGTTTTCATTAGAGGGCGCAGGGGGAAACTGTCAGCCACATACAGGCCAGCAAGAGGGCCACAGTCAGCAACTTTCACCGGTTTGAGGTGCTGGCTGGAACCCCTCGGCTGGCCTGCTTTATTTAACGGCAGTCCAGCAACCAGGAGATAATCAGCCAAAATGAAAACAGCGTCAGGTCAGCTTCCGTATTTG
>JACMLC010000359.1 GCA_014379795.1 Pyrinomonadaceae bacterium | reverse complement strand
GACGTGGTGTGGCGCGGCATCTCTACGCGCCATGTCCGCGCAGGCTTTGGCGACGCGGTAGAGCTTGAAGAGCTGCGACGGTACTGGCTGCCCATCAGCCCGCTGCCCTTTATCACGCGCCTCTTGCAGATGCGCGAGCGACCGATGCGTTTTATCGCGGCGCGTTATGACCTGACATTTCCGGTTGACCTCTCGCGCGATGTGATTGAAGAGACAAGGCGGCACGGCATTCCTCTCGATGTGGCATGGCTCCCCTGCGGGCACTACACGAGCGGCGAAAAGCCATGGCTCTATCTGGACGGCTGGAAGATCGCTTCGTTCTTCCGCAAGCACCTTTGAAAAATCGGTCAAATTCTAACACACAGTACGCCTTATCGTTTCCCGCCCGCTTCGACAATCGTGGGTCTCGTCTTGCGTTGAGGTCGCGGGGAGTTGGTAAACGAGTTGGTCAAACTCGCGGCTCACGCGCGCTTCGTTCCGACGGGGAGAATTTTGGCGGCTTCGGGCGGAACTTGGATGGGAACGAAATACTTCGCCGGATACAGATAGTCTTCGCCTGTTTCGTCAATGACGCGAATGTAGTTATTCTCGGCGGCGCGTTCGTCCGGCAGGACGGCGTAAACTTTACGAACTTCGAGCGATTCAGGATAGCCGCCGTCGTCAATGCAGAGTACGTATGAGCTGATAGTTTGATCGTTTGGCATGGCAGTTAATCAAGATACTCTTTAATCTTCAATTTCTTGCGTCCGACGCTGTGCGCTTCATACCAGTGAAGCTCGACGCGGTGAATTGTACCATCTTCAAAACGGATGGTGGCAACACCTTTGAGCTTGCGCCAGCGTCCCGCGCCGAACGCTTTGCGAAGACGGCCAATCTCGCGTATCCGGCTGCCGACGGCAATCGTTTCAATTCCTTCGATGCTGCCGATAATCTCAAAGTCTTCATCCATCTGCTTGTTTCGTCGGCCTACCGCCGCGCGCTGGCTTCGACAATCGCAATCTCGTCTTCGTTGAGGTCATAGAGTTGGTAAACGAGTTGGTCAATCTCAAGCTCAATTGGGTGCAATAAAGCTTTTGCTTCAGCTTCGGTGAGTTCTTCGGTGAACTGCTGTTTCTTGATTGCCAGACACGAGTCGCACTTGGCGTTGAGTTCGGCGAGTTGCGGGGGTGTCGGGCTAACGCTACTGTATTGAATCAAGCAACAGAGCTTCAATCCGTGCGGTAATCTCGCGCGCACGTTCAAGGAGATCGTCTGCGCGCGAGCGATGCTCTTGGGCAAACTCTTCATCTTCGATTTCCGCAGTATTGACCAGCACGTTGTAACGCGCCGAAGCCACCGCCGCGAGCGAAAGCTGTGCGCCCGTCGCCGCGTCCGACAGCGCGTTCGGGTTGCCGATCTCCGCTAAGGTTTCCAGCAGCTCAAGCGCCTGCACGGCGACGCCTGCGACTTCCAGAGGCACTGTCGCAGCCCCCTTCAGAGACTCTTCCAGATGGCTCAGGCGCGCGCGCCGCTCTTCTTCGCTCGCTTGCGGCAGGCGTCGCGCTTTCATCACGCGCTCAAAGCTCAAGGCGTCTTCGCCTGCGGCCTGTGCGAGGCGCGCGCGCAAGGGAGTCAGGAGCGCAAGCGCGTCGCGCACTTCCGTTTCGACCTCTGCGTATTTCTCGCGCCCTGTGGTCAGGTGCGCGATCATCTCGCCGAGCGCAGCGCCGAGCGAGGCCGCATGCGCCGCCGCCGCGCCGCCGCCGGGAACGGGCGCACCGCTCGCCACTTCCGTGACGAAATCTTTGATGGTTTCCGTCTCGCCTTTGCCTGCGAATGCAGCCTCGATGCGATTCTCAAGCACGAGGCCGGGCGCAAAGTTTTCGATCTGTAGAAAATATTCCGCGACCGAGTCAAGCGCGGCTTGCGGCACGAGGCCGACAATCTCGCTGCCCGCGATAGAGACGCCGTATCGCGCAGCCTCTCGCCGCACCATTTCAAACACCTGAGAGAGCGGCGTCTTTTCGTAATCCACCAGATTCATAGAGACCTGCACCAGCCCGCGCGTCGAAAGCTCAAACCCGAGAGCCTTCAAATAACGCAAGCCTCCGTCGCGCCCGCGCACAGTGCGCGCGATGCGCCGCGCGATGGTCAAATCGTCCGTCCGCAAATTGATATTGTAGGCGACGAGAAAGGGACGCGCGCCGACGATGCACGCGCCCGCGCTCTCGTGTATGCGCGCGTCGCCCACATCCGGCATGCGCTCTTCAACCATCTCTATCTCTTCGCGTAACAGCTCAAAGCCGCCGCGCCGCACGTCTTCGAGATTCACGCGATAGGAGCGACGCGCCGCGCGCTCGTAAAAGTAAACGGGGATGTGAAGCTCATTGGCGATGCGCTCGCCTGCTTCGTGTGCGAGGGCGATGCAATCTTCCATCGTCACGCCGCGCACGGGGACGAACGGCAGGACATCCGTCGCTCCGACGCGCGGATGCTCGCCCGCGTGACGGCGCAGGTCAATCAGCTTGGCCGCCAGCGCGACCACACGCACGGCGGCTTCGACCACCACTTCAGCTTCGGCTACAAACGTAATCACAGAGCGGTTGTGATCCGCGTCCATGTGCGTGCCCAGCACGACCGCGCCGGGAACGGATTCAATCGCGCGCGCCAGTCGCTCGATGATTTCCGGCTTGCGGCCTTCGCTAAAGTTTGGTACACACTCAACCAGACGGTTCATAAGATTTTCAATTTTTGATTGCCGATTTGCGATTTGTAAAGAGCGTCTGATTCTAAATCTAAAATCGCAAATCTGAAATCGCAAATGTCAACTAATCGTTTCATCCGTGAGGGCAAGAGCGCGTGGCAGCGGCTTGAGGAGTTGCTGGCTCTGCTGGATCGTTCATCGCTCAGAAAGCTCCACCGCGAAGAGGTGCGCGAGCTTGGACGCATCTATCGCCGGACGGCATCCGACCTGGCGATTGCGCGTGCGGAGACGCGCGACCCGCGCCTGATTAATTATCTCAACAGCCTTGTGATTCGCGCGCACGGGCGCATCTATCGCGCGGACGCGCAGGGCAAACAACGTATCCGCAAATTCTTTACGCAAGACTTTCCGGCCACCTTTCGCCGCACATGGCGCTACACCGCGCTGGCGTTCGCAGTCTTCTGGATTTTCTGGCTCATCGGTTTCATAGGCTCATGGCGCGACCCGGATTTTTCCGAATTCGCAGGCGTCCCCCCCGCCTTTCGTTACGTCATCAACGCGCAGGTGCACTGGTGGGAATATTTGAACGAAGCGAATCAG
>JACMLC010000358.1 GCA_014379795.1 Pyrinomonadaceae bacterium | reverse complement strand
AGAATCTCTTGATGGTTTATGAAAGCCTTTCGCAAATATTCGATGAGATGGACGAGACGCACGCGCGTTTTTATGAGCGCGCTGGCGCGCTGAGCGCGGAAGAGGCAAGCGCGCGGCCTGATGCCGGAGCATGGTCTGTCACGGAAGTCATAGAGCATGTCAGCATCGTCGAGAGCAGTATCGTCAAGCTGGTGACTCGGCTGCTGATGAAGGCCGAAGCGGCAGGAGAAAAAGCGCGGGAGGATGGAAGCATCGTGCCCGTCTCCGTCGAACAAATCGTCGAGCGCAGCCAGCGCGAAAAATATCAAGCCCCTGAAACCGCGCATCCGAGCGGCGATGTGCCGATTGCAGATTCAATCGCACGGATGCGAGCGACGCGCGAAGCTCTGGAAGAACTGCGCCCGCGACTGGAAAAGACAGACCTCTCGAACGTGAGCTATCCGCATCCCGCTTTTGGCCCGATGAATGTTTACGAATGGCTGATCCTGCTCGGCATACACAAGGCGCGTCATCTAAAGCAGATCGAGACGATGCTCTCTGCACACATCGCGTCGTGAATCATGCGCCAGAGCCTTTTTTCCGCGGGCGAGAATTCTGCGCGCGTTAGTTGCCAGAAAGGGCTTGGAGAAACTATAGTCATGCGCTTGGCGGCGGTCTTTCTGGTTTTGCGAGTGACCGGAAAACTTTTCAGGAATTCATTCTCAAACATCTCATGCATGTGACCCTGCGCCCGGTCGAAGCGGGCGACCAACAATTTCTTTTTGAAGTCTATGCCGGAACGCGCCGCGCCGAGTTGGACGCGTGGGGCTGGGATGCTGCACAGCAAGACGCTTTTCTGAAGATGCAGTTTATGGCGCAGCACAGGGCTTACGAGGCGCAGTACCCGGAAGCGGATCACAGCATCATCCTGCTGGACGATCAACCCATCGGCAGGCTGTTCGTCGCCAGATCAAGCGAGTGGATTCAACTGACCGACATCGCACTGCTGCCCGCGCATCGCAATCATGGAATAGGCGCTCAACTCATCAGGGATTTGCTGGACGAAGCAGCGAAAGCAGGGCTGCCCGTCCGCCTCCAAGTCTTGAAAAATAACCCGGCGGCACAGCTTTACGAGCGGCTCGGGTTCAGGAACACAGGCGAGAGCGGCATGCACTTTGAGATGGAGCGGCCTTCCGTTTGAGCGCGGTTGAGATTTCCCAAACAGCAATTATGTAAATCAAGGGTAGAAAAACTTTGCGATCTTTGCGAGAAAAACTTTGCGGTCTTTGCGTTAAAAAAACCTTTAACCGCAAAGACCGCAAAGTAGTAAGACGCAAAGGGCCGCAAAGAGAACAAAGCCGCGAGATAATTTTTACCCTTGATTGGAATCAATTATTTGAATGGAGATTGAGATATGTCTGAGAGGATAGCTAAAGAGCAATTTCAGGAGGTCTTGAACACACAGTTTGGCGTCCTGACAGAGCCACCGAATGTGCTGAGCCTTGAGCTGTTTGAGATTGTGGAGGGGCATTCCACTCCGTCGCAGGAACAGTTCGCGCTGCACTTTCGCGGCCCGCTCAACCTGCATTTCCCGCAGGGCATACGCCAGTTGGAGCATGACACGCTGGGGACGCTCAAACTCTTTCTGGTTCCCATCGCGAGGAACGAGGACGGGATGATTTATGAATCGGTCTTCAATCGCCTGATCAAAACCAGCGAAGGGTGAGTTCCGATGTCTGACGAAGATGCCGCCAATCGTTCGCTGCCAGTCACCCTGCGCCCCACAGGCGCGGAGGATGAAGCATTCCTGCTGGATGTCTATTCAAGCACGCGCGCAGATGAAATGGCTCAGGCGCCGTGGAGCGAAGCGCAGCGCGCAGCCTTTCTACAGATGCAATTCACCGCGCAGCAGCGGCATTACCAAGCTCATTTTCCGAAAGCCACGCACGACGTTATCCTGTTCGACAAACAGCCTGCCGGGCGTCTCTACGTGGATCGCAGAGACGCCGAGATACGCATTCTGGACATAGCTCTCCTGCCCGATTACCGCAAGCGGGGAATCGGCTTCGCGCTCATCAAAGCCTTGATGAATGAATCGGCTGAAGCAGGCAAATCGCTGGCGATCTACGTCGAAAGCTATAACCCTTCAAGACAACTCTTCGAGCGGCTGGGATTTCTTCCGATTGAAGATGATGGTCTTAACCTGCTGTTCGAGTGGCGTTCCGGCTCATAAAACAGGAGCTGATCAAATCCGGCAGTGCTGGACGCCCTCTCGAACGCCGGAAGAGCTACGGGTTAGAGCGATTAAAGTTCGCCTCAAAGAACGTCTTACCCTCTTTGTTCGGCACAGGCACGATAAAGAGTTCGAATTCGCCGAGCGCATCGTGCCTGATCTGATAGGTGCCCTGCTT
>JACMLC010000357.1 GCA_014379795.1 Pyrinomonadaceae bacterium | reverse complement strand
GACCGCTTGGCAAATGCTCTGGATTACTTTAGCGATGTTTGGCGCACGCTCGACCGCGATGGCTTTTAATCGCCTCGCAGACCGCGAGATTGACGCGCGTAACCCGCGCACACAAAGTCGCGCGCTTCCGGCAGGCACGCTTTCCAGTGGTTTCGTCTGGGCTTTTACGTTTGTCTCGGCGGCGATATTTTTTGTCTCGGCGGCGATGCTCAATCGTTTGACGCTCGCGCTGGCTCCGGTCGCGCTCGCCAGCATCCTGCTTTACTCTTACACGAAGCGTTGGACTCTGCTTTCGCATCTGGTCTTGGGATGGTGTCTGGCGATTGCTCCGACCGGAGCCTGGATCGCCGTGCGCGGGACGATTGACAGCCCTGTGCCGTTGCTGCTCTCGCTGGTCGTGATGCTCTGGACAGCCGGATTCGATGTCTTGTACGCGTGTCAGGATTTCGAGTTTGACAGGCGCGCCGGTCTTCATTCCGTGCCGCGAAAGTTCGGCATCGCGCGTGCGCTCTGGATTGCGCGACTGTTTCATGCGGAAGCGTTCGCGACGCTCGTTGCGTTATACTTGGTGACTAATTTGGGCGCGCTCGCGCTGGCCGGAGTCGTTGCTACCGGCGCGTTGCTCGTCTACCAGCACACGCTTGTGCGCGCTAATGATCTTTCGCGCTTGAACGCGGCGTTCTTTACGACCAACGCGTTCGTCAGCGTGATACTGTTTGCGACCTTCGGCGGCGCGGCGATGTTTAAATAAGTCTCAAGTCCCAAGTCTCAGGTCTCAAGTTAAGAACAGCTTGGGACTTGGGACTTGGGACTTGGGACTTGGGACTTGATTATGAACTTTTCACATGACCCGAACCTGAATGAGATTAGCGCGAAAGTTGAGCGCGGCGAACGGTTGACGTTTGACGAGGGCTTGCAGTTATACGCGACGGATGACTTGGCTGGCTTGGCAAAGCTGGCCGACACTGTGCGCCGCAGGCTTCACGGGCGCACGACTTATTTTAATGTCAATCGCCATTTTAACCCGACCAATGTTTGCTACGTTGATTGTAAATTCTGCGGCTTCTTTCGCACGCCGCGAGCGGTTGATGCCTACACGCATAACATCGAAGAGAGCTTGCGCATCGCGGGCGAAGCGGTCACAGAAGGCGCGACCGAATTGCACATCGTCGGCGGGCTTAACACAAAGCTTCCCTTCTCTTATTACACGGACTTGCTCAGCGCGCTCAAGCGCGAATACCCGCAGCTTCACCTGAAAGCTTTTACGATGGTCGAGCTGGATCACTTCGCACGCTTCTACAAAATGCGGGACGATGATGTCATAGAGCAGTTGATAAACGCCGGGATGGATTCGTGTCCCGGCGGTGGCGCGGAGATTTTTCGTGAGCCGACGCGCTCTATGCTCTGCGCGCACAAGTGCGACGCGGACAGATGGCTCTCGCTCTCCGGCAAGGTTCACGCGGCGGGCTTAAAGACCAACGCGACGATGCTCTATGGGCATATCGAATCCACGGAAGATCGCGTAGACCACTTTGTGCGCCTGCGCGAGCAACAGGACGTATCGGGCGGGTTTCAATGTTTTATCCCGCTCGCTTTTTACCCAGAGGGCACGCAACTCTCTCATCTGCCGGGGCCGTCCGGCGTGGATTCTTTGAAGACTATTGCGGTCTCGCGTTTGATGCTCGACAACTTCCCGCACATCAAAGCCTACTGGGTAATGCTGGGGAAACGGCTCGCGCAGGTCGCGCTCCATTACGGCGCAAACGATCTGGACGGCACGATCACAGAAGGCGGCGAGTTGTCGGAAAGCTACTCGGTCGAATCGAATAATGAAGTCAAGATGAACAAGCAGGAAATTATCGCGCTCATCGAAGATGCGGGATTCGAGGCGGTTGAGCGCGACACTGTTTATAATCGAATAGAAAGGGAAACAACGACCGTATAGGCATAGCAGAAAGCAATTCTTGATTGCTTCTTTGCTTGCTCTCATCCGTTATGACAACTGCTACCGAAACACGCACCATTACCGTCGCGCATTCGCCGGATTCGGACGATGCGTTTATGTTCTACGCGCTCGCCAACGATAAGATTGAGACGGGCGAGCTGCATTTCACGCATGTGCTCGAAGATATTCAGACGCTCAACGAGAAAGCCATGCGCGGCGTTTACGATGTGACGGCGATTAGCTTTCATGCTTACGCGTACATCGCTGATAAGTACGCGCTCTTGCCGCATGGCGCGTCCATCGGTGACAACTACGGGCCAATCGTCGTCGCGCGCGAGCCTCTGAAAGCGGAAGATTTATCGCGCATGAAAGTCGCCGTGCCGGGACTTCTGACGAGCGCGTTTCTCGCGCTTCGCATTTTTAATCCTGAGTTTGAGTATGAAGTAGTTCCGTTTGACCGCATCATCGAAGCCGTGCAGGAAGGCCGCGTGGACGCGGGATTGTTGATTCACGAAGGCCAGCTCTTTTACGCGTCGCTAGGCTTGCATAAGGTCTTGGACTTGGGCGAATGGTGGCACGAGCGCACGGGCCTGCCCTTGCCGATGGGCGGCAATGCCATCCGCCGCGAATTGGGTCAGGACATGATGCGCAAAGTGTCTGGCTATTTGCACCAGAGCATCAAGTATTCGCTTGAGCATCGAGAGGACGCGCTTGAGTACGCGATGCAGTTTGCGCGCGACATGAAGCCTGAGTTGGCGGATCGCTTTGTCTCTATGTGGGTCAACGATCTGACGCTCGATTACACGGAGCGCGGGCGCGAGGCCGTACGGCTCCTGCTCAGTGAAGGCGTTGAGCGCGGCATCATCCCGCACCCGGTCAAGGTTGAGTTTATCGAATAGAGAAAATAGATCAATGACGCCTGCCTGACAAACTGTGTGGAGACAGGCATCATTGATCTTGTCGCAACTGAGCGGACCTCTTAACTGGCCGCTGCTAGGTTGCCGGGGTGAGCTTCGTAAACTTTTTCTATTTCAAGCGCGCGTATCACATCCTCTGCCCTCAAACAGATGCGCCCGAGCATTTCAGCCAAATCCATTCCGAGCGAAAATGCGTGCGCCATCTCTATCAACGGGCGTTTCGACGCGACGATCAGGCGACAGCTAACGGGACGCGGGTAAGGGTCGCCAACGGGCGTGTAACGTCCGCTCTCGATAATGCGATAGAGGACTCTTTGCGCGGCTGGCGTCATCTTTTCCAGATGGCTGATGAAAAGTGTGCCCGTCCCAGCCGTCGCGATCAGTCCGCTCTTCCCTTCGGAGAAAAGCGCGACGCCGCCCGCCGTTCCGCCCAGAAGGAGCGACGTGCGGTCGCCGCGCAGATCATCGGCAAGCTGGCAGCCATCAAGCTCCTCCCACTGGCTTGATCCGCTTTTGATCCCGTGCAGCAACGTGGCCGCTCGACGTTGCATCCGCGCTTGCGCGCTGTAGAGATTGACGGGAAGTCGGGAAACTGCCAGCCGCCGATATGAGGAACGTAAGTTTTCCTCTCG
>JACMLC010000356.1 GCA_014379795.1 Pyrinomonadaceae bacterium | reverse complement strand
TCGGCTTTACGGTCGAAGGCTACGCGCGCGATTATCTTTTGATTGATGGAGAGTGGCGCGATCATGTTCTGACCTCGCTGACCAACACCAAGCTGTCGCCCGGAGATTAGGTCAGAACCGCCTGCGGTAGCGGGCGGGTAGTGCTGATATAAGAAACCCGCCCGCTACCGCAGGCGGTTCTGACACGACGAGTAATGAACATTGAATTAACAGATGGAATCATCTTGCTTCGACCATGGCGCGAGGAAGATATAGATGCGTTGTACGAGGCCGCGAGCGAATCGATCAAGGAAATCTCGACATGGATGCCATGGTGTCATCCCAATTATAAGCGGGAAGAATCTGCCGCCTACATCATGTCGCGCGACGAAGCATGGAAGAATGATACGGAGTATGGCTTTGCCATCTTTGATGTGGAGACTAAAACTTTTCTAGGCAGTCTCGGCCTCAATCACATCCGGCGCGAATGGCAGATGGCGAATCTGGGCTACTGGATCAGAACCGGTTGGACTGGGCGCGGCATCGCCTCGCGCGCGACACGTTTGGGGGCGCGCTTCGCTATCGAGCAGCTTGGACTGCAACGCATAGAAATCGTCGCCTCCGTCGGAAATCTGCCGAGCCAGCGCGTGGCAGAGAAAGCGGGCGCGCTGCGCGAGGCAGTGCTGCGCAAACGCCTGCTGGTCAACGGCCAGCCGCATGATGCTGTGATGTTCTCGCTGGTGGCGGAAGACTTGGAACAAGCAGACAGGTAATCGTAAGTAGAAGCAAATCTCAGCCAGCGCTCCTCCTTAAGAATTTCCTGCAAGTCCGCCGGAACAAATTCGTTCCCTACAGTGTCCAATTAACTCTGGGAGGAATTTAGAGATGGCCGAATACCAAGACCCGCTCAGCGGCGTGAAGATCGCGTCGCCCTGCACAGCCGATTGGGAGAGTATGCTCGGCAATGAACGGCAACGCTTCTGCGGCCAGTGTCAATTAAATGTCTACAACCTGTCGGGCATGACCAAGCGAGAGGCCGAAAACCTCGTCAGCCACGCGGAGGGGCGTCTCTGCGTGCGATTCTACAGGCGCGCGGATGGAACGATTTTGACTCAAAATTGTCCTGTGGGATTGCGTGCGTTGAAGCGGCGAATCTCGCGCGTGGCGACGGCGGCGCTTTCGACCGTGCTTGGTTTCTTTTCCGGTTTGGGTCTCTACACAGCTTCAAATGAAACTGTGCCGGAGACCAAAATGGGAGTGTTGGAAGCTCCTTTGAGGGGGAGAACTATTAATACTAATAGCAATCCTATTAGGCATGAAAAACTGGTAGAGGTGGAAACGGGGATGTTAGTGGCAACGCCTATACACACGCAGAAGAAAATTTCGTCCCCACGCCGTAAGCAAAGATAAGGTTTTTTGGCGAGCGCTTGAAAATCTTTTCAGTTCGCGTAACGCGCGTAGACCGTCTTGACCTTTTCCAGAAAATCCCTGCGGTCAACGATGTAATAGAGCTTGACCGCGCCTTCGCCGCCCGTCAGATGCTCGACCATTTTTTCCAGCACCTCAAACTGGTCGCGCTCCGTGATGCCCTGCGCGTGCAAGTGGCCGCTGTAGCGCATGCGGCGCACCAGTTCCATGAGCGTCAGGCGGCCTTCCAGTGTGCGCCCGCCGTGCTTGTGCGAGCGGCTGACCAGATATTGAACCAGCAGCGCGTCGTTATATAAAGCAGGCGCGAGAAACAGCCGCGACCCGTCACGCTCGAAACCTTCTTCAAGGCGATGCGAGCGGCGAATGGCGCGCACGCCTTCAAAAATTTCCGCCCAATTTGTCTTCGGCTCGCGGCGTTCGAGAAAGGCTCGCGTCGCTTCGATGAGCCACCCGTCCGCGTCCAGATCAAGCGAGCGCACCAGCATTTCTAACCATTCAAAAAAGAGTGTGCGGCGGTCTGACTTGGCTTCGATGACCTGAAATTGTTCGTCCGACTTGGGCAGCGATTTGAGAAGCGCGCGGCGCAGGGCATCCGTGGCCTTGCCGCCTTCGATGCGATAGGTATCAAGCTGCGCGTGCCAGCGCTTGACTGCGTTGCAGTAAGGACAGTGCGGATTCTTTTCATTGCTGTCGAAGTAGGGACGCGCGGCGACCGCTCCGGTCAATTCCGCGATGGCTGGCGAGTGGCGTTTTATTTCCGTGTAAGCCGTGCGCGGCGCAAGCCCCAGTTGCGCGGTAAAGATTTTGAAGATGCAGGAGAGGCACAGGTGCGTGGAATACTCCGTGACCGTCCCCGAAGGAAACTCGCTCCAATCTAATTCACGTCGCTTGGCGGTTGCTGCCATAACTTCAGGAATTTGCCACAGAAACGAGAAGAGAAGGAAAAAGGTAAAAGTAAAAAGGTAAAAGGAAGGCGGAAGCCAATTTTATCAAAACGTTTTGTTCCTCACTTTTGCCTTTTACCTTTTTCCTTTTTCCTTGCTCCGTGTCTCTGTGGCTAAAACTTTTACATGATAGAAACCAGCGCAGGTGGCGAAGGCTCTTCGACATGACCGATGGCCGCGTTCAGCTCCGCTTCGACATCGCCGGTCGTGGGCGCGTGTTTTCTAAAATCGAAAAGGTTCGGGTCGAGCAGGTGCGACGGCAGAGCGTTGCCCAGCGCGGTCAGCATGGAGGCGCGGATGTGCGGAATCTCTTTCTCAAGCTCTGTGATCAGGCGCTTGACGCGCACGCGTTTCAGGTTCGACTGCGAGCCGCAGAGGTCGCACGGGATAATCGGAAAATTCTGCTCGGCGGCGTATTCCGTAATATCCGCTTCGCGGCAGTAAGCGAGCGGGCGAATCACAGTGTTGCGCCCGTCCATCGAGCGCAGGACGGGCGGCATCGCCTTCAGCATCCCTGTGAAAAAGAGATTCAGGAGAAACGTCGTGATGATGTCGTCCGAATGATGACCGAGCGCGATTTTGGTGCAGCCTTCTTCGACCGCGATGTTATAGAGAATGCCGCGTCTGAGCCGCGAGCAGACGGCGCAATAGGTCTTGCCTTCAGGCACGAGCCGCTTGACAATCGTATAGGTGTCGCGCTCAACGATGCGATAGGGCAAGCCCCTGCTTTCAAGATATTCGGGCAGGACGTGCGCAGGGAAATTGGGCTGCTTCTGGTCCAGGTTGACCGCGATCAAATCAAAGCGGACGGGGGCGCGCTTTTGCACGTCCAGCAGCAAATCGAGCATTGTGTAACTATCTTTGCCGCCGGACAGACAGACCATCACTCGGTCGCCGTCCTCGATCATCCCAAAATCCTTGATCGCCTCGCCCATGCGTCTGAGCAGCCTTGTTTTAATCTTGCTTTCGACAAACATTCTTTGTTTTCCCTTATCCGCCCGACCGGTTTCGCCTTCAGCATGCCATGTCCTGCGCCCTTGTGACAACCTGACAAGAGGCTCTGCTGCGCAGGCGGCTTGACACACGATGCGCTGCATTAGAAGATATAGCTTCATCTACAGGCTGTGATTTGCTTCAGAGATCAGCTAATGAAACGCAGGCGCTTCCGGATTGCCGAAATTCCGATTACCGCATACAGCCGCACGGCAGAAACG
>JACMLC010000355.1 GCA_014379795.1 Pyrinomonadaceae bacterium | reverse complement strand
CATGACAGGCGTGTCTAACAAGATGGGGGAAGCTTTTATCATCCGGCTCAATCTTAGCATAATCGTGTACTGAAAATATGTGAGCTGAAAAGGAAATAAGGGTTCAATATGGGGCGTCCGGTATCTCCAAAGAATACAATTCCTTGCGCCATAGTTTGCAAGGTCAAACTGACACTTGCGCCTCTCAATCCGCCTCACGTAAAATCTGATTAGAGGCCAACATATGACCGACGATGAACGCCAACGCCAGATGGATTTTATTGGCAACACTCTGGCAAATATCACAGCTTCACAAGAGCAAGCTGCGCAAGACCGTAAAGCCGCAGAGCTTGAGCGCAAAGCCGCAGAGCTTGTGCGCAAGGCTGAGCAAGAGCAATTCGAGTTAGAGCGCAAGGCCGCAGAGCTTGAACTCAGAGCCAGGCAGGGGCAAGCTGAGCTTGAGCGCAAAGCCGATGCCGTGCGGATTGGACGGGTAGAGGAGGCTATGGTCACGCTCGCACGGGTAGAGGAAACTCTCGCTCGATTAGTGGAGAAGAGTAATGAGAGAGTGGATGTGCATCAAGAGCGGATTGACAAGCATGAGACGCAGATCATAGATATGAAGCAGATTATTGCGATACTGACCAGAATTATGAACGAAGGGCGCAACGGAAAACCTTAGGCACAATCAAATAAGGAAAAAAAGGTAAAAGGCAAAAGTGAAGAGGGCTTGACGGCCTTCCTTACTTTTGCCTTTTACCTTTTACCTTTTTACTTCTTTAGCTTGCTGCTGTTGCCTTCGCGCAGTGTTGCTCGAAAGCCTGCTTTAACTCTTCGGCTATCTGCGGGGCGTCTTTGCCTTCGATCTGGTGACGCTCCATGATGTAGACGAGCTGGCCGTCTTTGAGAAGGCCGATGGAGGGCGAAGATGGGCGATAGCCCGTAAAGTAGCTGCGCGCTCTTTCGGTCGCTTCGATGTCGGCTCCGGCAAAGACCGTTGCGACTTTGTCCGGCTTGACTTCGTGTTGCAGCGCGAGGGCGACGCCGGGACGCGCCTTGCCCGCCGCGCAGCCGCAGACTGAATTGACGATCATCATGACAGTGCCTTCGGTCTGGCGAATCACTTCATCAACCTCTTCGGGCGTCTTGGTTTCCTGCACGCCCAACTGCGTCAGGTCTTCGCGCATCGGGCGAATCAAAAATTCTGGATATGGCATAAATTTTTCTCCTTCTAAGAATTCCATTCTTTGATGGCAGTGATTGTAGCACGATTGTTTAGTAGCTTAAGAACGGGCTTCTCAACTCAAGCTGCCATGTGATTCAACCCTTTGCGCCTTTAGCTTTATCTTTGCGCCTTTGCGAGCAATAAAACAGTTTCGCGCAAAGGCGCAAACAAAGAAAAGCTTAAGGCGCAAAGAGCGGAGGGTGAAGGGGATAGGGGGTAGGGTGTAGTTAAAAACAAAACTGTCTTGAGCTACACCCTACACCCTATCCCCTTCACCCTTCCTCGTGCTCTTAATCAGCCGCGCATCATCGCCGTCGCCCGCGATCTCTATGTGCCAGACGGGCGGCGGCAGCCTGTAATTTCCCAGACGCTCAGCCCACTCGATGACAATCACCGCGCGCTCGTCCGCAAGTAAATCATCGAGGTCAACCGCGTGCGCCGCCGTTGCTCCTTCCGGCAGGCGATAGAGGTCTAAGTGATAAAGCGTCAGCCGCCCTTTGTAGAGATTGACGAGCGTGAAAGACGGGCTGGTCACTTCGTCCGTGTCAAAATCGAGCGCGCTCGCGATGCCTTTGACAAACAAGGTCTTGCCCGCGCCGAGCGTCCCGCTCAATAAAATAATTTCGCCGCCCGCCAGATTTTTTCCGAAACGCTGGCCCAGCTCAAAAGTCTCAACGGGGCTGCGGCTCTCCCATTCGCCCACGGGGAGGGAAGCGTGCGCGCCCGTCATGGCTGCTCTCCAAAAGGGTCAAGCGACATGATAGCTGCGCTCAAGCTCTCGCGGATGTCCGAAGCGAGCATGGTTCGCATCCCGCGTTCCTTTGCAGCGATGTCTCCCGCCAGTCCTCCGACATACACAGCCGCGACGGTTGCTTCAATAGCATCGCTTTCATCCTTCAGCGTCGCGCGGGCCTGCGCTATAAAACCCGTGATGATGCCCGTCAACGTGTCGCCCGCGCCAGCCGTGCCCAAGCCCGCATTGCCCGTCGGGTTGATAAAGACGCGGCCATCCGGCGCGGCGATGAGCGTGCGCTGTCCCTTCAAGACCAGAATGATGCTGTGCTGTGTTGCAAACTCGCGCGCCTTACGGACTCGATCCGCCAGAGCGTCTTTATCTTCCGTTCCGAGCAAGCGCATCATCTCGCCTTGATGCGGTGTGAGGATTAAAGGCAATTCTTCAGAGCCGCGCAATTCTTCAGGCCACGGCGCGAGCGCGTTCAAGCCGTCCGCGTCAATCACGACGGGCGTGCGGCGTTTCAACAGCACTTCACGGACAAAGCTGTGTGTGCGCTCGTCATCCGAAGTGAGACCCGGCCCGATGGCGACGACATCTGCTTTCCCAAACATTTTAAGCACAGGCTCAGACGCTTCCGCGCTCACCGCGCCGCGATCCGTTTCCGCCAATTCTGTTGTCATCACTTCCGGCATCGTGCGCGCTGCGACTGCGGCCTGTGCGGATGAGGGCGTCGCGATGGTCACAAGCCCCGCGCCCGCGCGCATCGCAGCGTTGCCTGCAAGCGCCGCGGCTCCTGTCATCCCGCGCGAGCCTGCGATGATGAGCGCGTGCCCGTGCGTGTTCTTGTATGAATCAGGCGCGTAGCGTGTTTTCGCTAACCATGCCTGTGCATCCTCTTTCTCAATCAGAAAAAGCTCTGAGTGCGCCGCTTCGAGCAGAGACGGCGGCGAGCCTATGTCCGCGACTATCAACTGCCCGTTGAAGTGAGACGCGGGCGGCAGCACGTTGGCCGGTTTGGGGGCGGTAAAAGTGATGGTCAAATCCGCGCGGACTGCTTGACCAATCAACTCTGCGGAATCCGCGTTGATGCCTGACGGAATGTCCAGAGAGACAAACAGAGGCAAAGATAAATGTGCATGGTCGCGCGCTTCGCGCAGCAGCGCGAGATGTTCTACGATATGCAGCGGGACGCCTTCGAGCGGGCGCGAGAGTCCCGTGCCGAAAAGCGCGTCCACCCTGACATCGTATTTGCCGAGCGGCGCGGCCAAGACTTCCCATGCCGCTAAGGTTTCGCATTCGATAAAAGTTAGAGGTGAAGGCCGTGTCTTTGACCCGGCTTTGAAGCTGGCAAGCTCGCGCAGCATCTCGAAATTAATTCGCGCATCGCCGCTTGTTTCTTCGACCCGACCGAAAAGAAGCGTGTCTACACGCGCTCCCATCAACCACAGCGCGCGTGCCAGCGCCGCCCCGTCTCCGCCATTATTGCCGCGCCCGCAAAAGACACGTACTTTGACTCCCGCCAGATTGCCGTCAAAGCGCGCGGCGATGGCTCTGGCCGCCGCCGCCGCCGCCGCTTCCATCAACAGCAGCGAAGGGGTCGCGAATTGCCCGGTCGTGAGCCGGTCAATCTCGCGCATCTGTGTGGCAGTAATGACTTTTTGCACGCCTGCATGATAAGGAGAGAGCCGCGTGCGGGTCAATCGCTACCCGCTCCGTGTGGCTCAGATTCGTGCAAATGGCCGGGATTTACACAAAAAGAAAGCGGCAGTCACGTGGAGCACCCACCGCTTCTGCCGCTGCGTCAATTCCGAATTCCTTTACGGTATTCTGTATAAAGATTCAATGAGTTCCGGCTTTCAGAAATTTTCGGAAAAATTTATCCCTTAATTCTTCCGGCGTTTGAACCTTCCCATAATTGACTGTATGGCTTGGTTCAGCTCGCTCACGCCCAGCAGCCTCGCCGCGATAAAGAAAACCACGCCGCCCACCGCAATCGGCACAAAAGTCTCTATCAAACGCACAAAGAAGCTCGCCTCTCCCAGCGCCCTGAACAGCATGAGGTACGTGGCATAGGCTGCGCCGGAGAGCGCGGCGGAAGCGATGGTGATGCGGATAAGGGAAGAGAAGATACGCCTGCCTTCAAGCCCGTTGATCTTGCGCCGCAGCAGAAATGCGAGCGCGAAAAAGTTGACCAGCGCAACGCACGAGGTCGAAAGCGCGAGTCCCACATGCCCCATCCCGCCCGGAGTCTCAGGCGTCACAAAATAAGTTGAGAACAGGGCGCGGAACACATAGCTCGCAACGGCGTTGATGACAATCGAGACGAGGCTGATTATCATCGGCGTTCGCGCGTCATCCAAAGCATAAAATGCAGGCGACAAAATCTTGATGGCTGCGTAACCGACAAGGCCTACGGAATAACCTGCCAACGCCCACGCCACCATCTCCGTATCCGTCGCGGTAAAAGCTCCACGCTGGTAGATCAGCGAGATAATCGGCTTCCCCAAAATAATCAGGCCGCACGCGGACGGAATCGTCAGCAGAAAGACGAGACTGATAGAGGATGAGAGCGTCGAGCGAAAATTCTTAATATCATTCTTCGCCGCGAATCTTGAGATGGCAGGCAAGGTCGCAGTACCGATAGCGACGCCGAATACTCCGATAGGAAATTGCATCAAGCGGAACGAATAGCCGAGCCAAGACGGGCCGCCGTCAATCCCCGAAGCATAAAAAGTATTGACCAGCACATTTATCTGCACTGCCGCCGTCCCGATAATCGCAGGCCCCATCAAGCGCATCACCTGCCGCACGCCGGGGTCTCTAAAGCTCACGATGGGACGAAACCGAAACCCGACACGATAGAGCGAGGGGACTTGAACCAGAAACTGCAACGCGCCGCCGATCAGCGTGCCGATAGCCATTCCTATGATGGCCCACTGCGCCGCAGCATTCGGGACAGTGGCGGCTCCTTCGGCCTTGCTCCACCCGCCGCCGCTCAGCCAGTAAGCGCACGCGAGGCCGCCGATAATCGAGCCGACATTAAAAAGCGTGGACGCGGACGCAGGGATGCCGAACATTCCTTTTGAATTGAGCACGCCCATCGCGACGGCTGCGAGCGCGACCATCAACAGGAAGGGAAACATGATGCGTGTCAGGGTCGTCGCCAGTTGCGCTTTTTCCGGCGAGAAATCCGCTGCGATGATGCCGACTATCTGCGGCGAGAAAATAATGCCGAGGATGACAATGATGCTGAGGATGATGGCGAGCGCGTTCATCACCATGCTCGCCAGTCGCCACGCTTCTTCCTCCGTGCGCTTGACCGAATAGTCTGTAAAGGTTTTGACGAAAGCGACCGAGAGCGCACCTTCTGCAAAGAGGTCGCGCATCGTATTCGGAATGCGAAAGCCGACCTGAAAAGCGTCGTTCAAAAATCCCGCGCCGAAATAACGCGCAAAAACCATCTCGCGCACCAGACCCAAGAGGCGCGACCCCATCACGGCGATAGAGACGATGCCCGCAGAGCGCGCGACGCTGTGCGGTTTTTCTTTAGCCGGAGGGGCTGCCGGGACTTCAGCTTCAATGGCATCAACCGCGCTCGCAGGCGTTTCAGCTTCACCCTCTGCGACGCCTGTGTCTTTGCTTATCTCAGCTTCTTCGACGAGGGATTCGTTGATGGCCTCTGTGCGGTTTTTTTCGTCTGTCGAACTTTTATCCGGCATCGGTAGATTAAGAAGGAGAAGAGAACGGTCTTATCTTTGCGGTCTTTGCGTCTTAAATCTTTGCGGTCTTTGCGTTAAAAAACCATTTAATCGCAAAGACCGCAAAGAAGGGACGCGCAAAGACCGCAAAGAAAACATTGCTACTTTGATATAAACTCACAAATCGTAATCTCTGATTTTCGTCAACAGCGTTTTGTAGCTGACGCCGAGCGTTTCGGCGGCGCGCGTTTTGTTTCCATCGTGCGCTTCAAGCGCGGCGGCGATCTTGCGCCGTTCGATAAAGCGCGAGGCGCGCTCCGCCGCTTCGGCCAGCGTGCCCGAAAGATCGAGCGCGTTGAAAGTCTCCGGCTCACTTTTACTGCTTGTCCACAAGCCCAGATCGCGCGGCTCAAGCGTCGAAGAGTCCGCGAGGATACAGGCGCGCTCAATCGCATTCTCAAGCTCGCGCACGTTACCGGGCCAATCGTGTGCGCGTAAGGCAGCGATGCTCGCTTCGCTGATGACCGCTTCACGCTTGCGCAGCTCGCGCCCGAGCTGTGCTGCAAAATGGCGTGCCAGCAACATGATGTCGTCGCCCCGCTCGCGCAAGGGGGGAATCTCGACGGGAAAGACCGCGAGGCGAAAGAAGAGGTCGCGGCGAAATTCTCCGTTCTCGACCGCCGCGCGCAGGTCTCTGTTCGTAGCCGCGACGACGCGCACGTCCACCGGAATCGGAGCGCGCCCGCCAATTCGGTCAACCGTTTTTTCTTCAATCACACGCAGGAGTTTTCCCTGCACGGCCAGAGGCAGCTCGCCTATCTCATCCAGAAAAACCGTGCCGCCCGAAGCCAGCTCGAACTTTCCTAAGCGGCGGTCGCTCGCGCCCGTGAACGCACCGCGCTCGTGGCCGAACAATTCGTTCTCAATCAACGTCTCCGGAATCGCTGCGCAGTTGATAGCGACGAAGGGTTGATCGCGCCGCGCGGAAAGGTGATGCACGGCGCGCGCGAAAAGCTCTTTGCCCGTGCCGGATTCGCCGAGCAGGAGAACTGTCGCTTCTGTCTGCGCGACGCGCTGCGTCTCTGCGACCGCACGCTTGATTGCTTCCGATTCGCCGATGATGCGCGGGAAACCATAGCGGCGCGACCACTCTTCACGGAGCAAAATATTTTCAGTCCGCATCCGCGCCTGCTCAAGCGCACGCTCGACCAGCAGCAAGAGATGATTCGAATCAACCGGCTTCTGCAAAAAATCGTGCGCGCCGTCTTTCATCGCACGCACGGCTTCGTCAATCGAGCCGAACGCGGTCATCACAATCACAGGAATATCCGGGTCTGCGGCACGCGCCGCGCGCAGGACATCAAGGCCGCTGCCGTGCGGCATGCGTAAATCCGTTAAGACGATTCTGTGTGGGATGCGTGCAATCTCTGCGGCGGCGGCGCGCGCGTCCACGCTCTCCGTGACGGTGTAGCCAGCCGCTTCGAGCGTCAGGCGCAGGACGCGGCGCAAGCTGTCTTTGTCTTCGACAAGCAGGATGTCCGGGCGCTCTGGCCCAATTGTTTGCTCAGAGTCCGGCGTCGTCATAAGCATCTTTGCGGCGCGAGCCGTACCTGTTTGTTGCGTCAGCCAAAGTGGAAGAATGCATGTGCGTTATGGAAGAAGTGTTGTAACTGAAAGGGATGTTAGCGACGCCACGCCGCGCATGTCAAGCGCCATTTTATTTTCTCTCTGCGTCTCTGCGGTGATCTGCTATTGCATTTTATTATTAGGTAATCAGCTTCACATTCCT
>JACMLC010000354.1 GCA_014379795.1 Pyrinomonadaceae bacterium | reverse complement strand
TTTTTTCCATCGCCAGATGCGATTCGCGATAGGTCAAACCGCCCCGCACCAGCGTGCCGGAGCCGGGCGCGTCGCCGGGGTCCATCACGTCTACATCAAAAGTCACACAGTAGCCCGCGGACGCTTTGGCAGCGATGGCAATGGCTTCGTCCATGCAGGCGCTCATGCCTCGCTCGTCTATCTCGCGCATTGAGATAAAACGCATTCCGAGCCGCCTGATTAATTCGCGCTCGCCCTGATCTATATCGCGCGCTCCGATGTGCGCGCAGAAGCGCGGGTCTAGCTTGGGTGCAAAGCCCGCAACGTGCGTCAATTCGGGGACGCCGAAACCTAAAAGCGCAGAGAGCGGCATTCCATGTATGTTGCCGGTCGGAGAAGTTTCGGGAGTGTTCATGTCCGCGTGAGCGTCAAACCAGATCAAACCGAGCGTCTCGTCACGATCACGGCAGTAAGAAGCTACGCCTGCGATTGAGCCGATGGCTATCGAATGATCTCCGCCAATGACAAGCGGAATCTCGCCGTCTCTCAGGATGTCGCGGACTTCGATGGCGAGGTTTTCGCACGCTTCCGTCATCTCGCTCAAATATTTCGGAGATTCGTTCGGGCTTGCGATGGTCAAAGGGCGCGCAATCCGCATGTCGCCCAGATCGCGCACCTCATAGCCGAGTTGCGCGATGCGCTGGCTCAAACGTGCGACGCGAATCGCCGCCGGGCCGATGTCCACGCCCGCCAGACTGGAACCGAATCCCAGCGGCACGCCGAGAATGCCGACGCGCCTTCCGTTGCCCGGACGATCAATGTTAAGGCTCTGCTGTTCCCTGTCTATCACAAGCGTTTCTTCCATAACTCAACTCTTAAACAAAAATTATCCGCCCAGATTTACGTTCCAACCGCCGCCGCCGCTCCCTTGCGAGGGAAAGAACGGTTTTAAAAGTCCTGCGAAGGCGGCGAGGTTGCGCGTTTGAATCAACAGCTCTCCCGGCCCGCTGAACTCCGCGACGATGCCTTCGCCGCTCATCATGCTACGGAAAAATCCGGCGGCGGCTTTACGCAGAGTGTACTGCGTAGTGCCTTCCCATGCTACCAGATGCCCTGTGTCCACCACGTAACGCTCGCCCGGTTGAAGCCGCTTGCGATGAATCGCTCCAAAGGAAGAGACAAGCAGCAGCCCTGTGCCTGTCACCTGCATCACGAACAAGCCTTCGCCGCCGAAAAAAGTTTTCGCGCCGCCCCATTTTGTATCAACGGTGAGGCTCGCGTCACCCGCGAGATACGAGCTTGATTGAACAAAGAAAAGCTGGTTGTTCATTTCAATCGCAGCGATGTCGCCGGGTGCGCCGGGAGCAAAAGTGACTTCGCCAGCCCCGCCGCGCGCGGTAAAAGTCGAGACGAAAGCCGATTCTCCGCCCGCTGCTCGCTTGATGGCTCCGAACAGGCCGCCCTTCATCTGTGATTGCAGCTCGACATTAGCGGACATAGAAACCATCGCGCCTGCCTCGGCCAAGATTGATTGTTCGGCTTGCAGCTTGACGATGGCGAGCGAGAAAGAGGGCTGGTGCAAAATCTCATAGCTGTACCCGCGTCCCTGCCCGCGCGCGTCCTCGTCAATGTGTATGCCGCCGCCCTGTGGGCTTGTGACGTTCGGCTGCGCGGCGTTCTCTTGTCCGGCATCCATGCGAAAGCCGCAGCCTCCGCAGAACTTCGCGCCCGGTTTTAAAGCTGCGCCGCATGAAGGGCAATTCATAAAACCACTCCCTGAGCTTTACGAGTTATGATTGAGACAGCCTCTTCCGGCGTTTCCGCAAAATCCAGCACGGCCAAATCTGACGCGCTGACGGCCAGATAGTCTTGCCATGATTTGACCAGTGGCGGCCAGCAATCTCCCAACAGGACGAGCGGGCGCGGCTCTATGACACCAGTTTGCAGCTTGTTCCAGACCAGCGAGACTTCCGTGACTGTTCCCATGCCGCCCCTTAAAGCGATAAAGCCAAGCGAGCGTGAGATCAGATTCTGAAGGCGTTCGTAGAAATGAGCGGAAGCAACCTTGTCTGTCAGATAGCGATTCGGCTCGGCTTTGAACTGGTTCATGACGATGCCCATCACACGGCCACCCTTCTCACGCGCACCGCGAGACGCAGCCTCCATCACACCCAGATAGCCACCCGTGCAAATAGTGTAACCGGCCTCTGCCAGCAGTTGCCCTGCCCGACGCGCCTGTGAATATTCGGCACAGCTCTCATCGCACTTCGAGCCGCCGAAGATAGTTACAATTCGTTCGTGCTCTTCACTCATACTTTTACCCGCCCGGTGATTAACAGCGAACCGGCCTCCCTGTATTTCATGTAATCCGCACGCGACTTGAATGAGCCGCCCGTATAGTCTTCAGGAATCGGCGTCGGATCATAAAGACGCTCGTCAAACACGTCAACGAACCCGGCGGCTGTGAACAATTCATGATACTGCTCGATGCTCAGAAACTGCACGGGGACTTTGAGCTGTGCTATCCATTGATGCGACGGCTCGTTTTCCTGATACAGATCAACGACCGTTGCGAAGATGCCATTGGGCGCAAGCACGCGGCGAATTTCACTCAAAGCCTGCGGCATATTCGCATAGTAATAAATTGACTCCATCGAAAAAGCGTGTGTGAACTCGCCGTCGCCGAAAGGCAGATTTTCTGCGCTGCCGATTTGAAACTCGACGTTGGAAAATTCGGCTGAAGAGATACGCGCCAGCGCGATCATCTCGTCTGAAATATCTATGCCGACGACGCGGCCACGATTGGCGCGTTCGGCCATAAGGCGTGTCGCCCAGCCAGACCCGCAACCGAGGTCAATCACGCGCGAATCAGTTTCGAGATTCAACCGCGCAATCGCCTGCTCGCCTGCTGGGCGATGGCCGCGCTCCATACTCACGCCGCGCCCTGCACGCGCCCAGTCATTGAATTCAATTCGTAAACGCTCATCTTCTATCATTTCGGCT
>JACMLC010000353.1 GCA_014379795.1 Pyrinomonadaceae bacterium | reverse complement strand
CCTGTCAGGCCGTCAAAGATGTTCCGGCGGCTGAGGCCACAACCGCGCCATCACAGGAAGCGCCAAAGCCTTTGGTTGTCGCGGACAACGAGATACACATCGCAGCCGTCGGCGACATCATGCTCGGCACGACTTATCCGGATTCCAACAAGCTGCCGCCCGAAGACGGCGCAAAGCTGCTGGCGGAAGTGACACCGATTCTCTCTGCCGCAGACATCGCGTTCGGCAATCTTGAAGGCCCCATGCTCGAAGGCGGCGAGACGACCAAATGCTCGCCGACCTCTACGCGCTGTTATGCGTTTCGCGTCCCGACCAGATACGGCAAACATCTCAAGGACGCGGGATTTGATTTGATGAGTCTGGCGAACAATCACGCCAACGACTTTGGCGCGGAAGGCAGAGCGAGTTCGCAACGCGTGCTGAAAGAGTTGGGCATAGCCTATGCCGGTGGCGATGCGAATGACGTAGCTTATTTAAGCGTCAAAGGAAAAAAGATTGCCGTCGTCGCTTTCGCTACCAATCGCGTCTCGCTCAACTTAAATGACATTGCGATTGCCAAGCGCGCCGTTGCCGCCGCCGCGAAGAAAGCCGATCTGGTCATCGTCTCATTTCACGGCGGAGCGGAAGGCCCCGCCAACCAGCACGTCCCGCACGGAGCGGAACTTTTCTTAGGCGAAGCGCGCGGCGACCTGCGCACCTTCACACATGCAGTCATAGACGCCGGAGCAGACCTCGTGCTCGGTCACGGCCCGCACGTCCTGCGCGGGATGGAAGTTTACCGCGAACGCCTGATCGCATACTCGCTCGGCAACTTTGCCACCTACGGAAAGTTTCAGCTCGTGGGGCCAACCGCGCTGTCGCTGATATTGGAAACACGACTTGCGCCGGACGGAAAATTCCTGGGCGGGCGCATCGTTCCAGCCAAACAGGAAGGCATGGGCGGCCCGCGCCACGACAATAACCGGACGGCCACGAAGGTCATCCGCCAGCTCTCAAGCGATGATTTCGGAGCGAGCGCGGTCAAGGTCAGTGATGACGGCATGATTTCAATGCCATCAGAATAGCCGGACTGTTAATCCATAATTTGAATCAAGAGATAGAAACCCTTTGCGTTTCTTTGCGTCTTACTACTTTGCGTTCTTTGCGTTAAAACAGCCCTTAACCGCAAAGAGCGCAAAGAGAAAAGACGCAAAGAAACGCAAAGGAAAAGCCGCTCCCTGCGAACGGTTTCTACTCTTGATTCGCATCCAAAGTTTGCCTCTATCATCTATCAAGCGGGGGCAAGCCCCTCTTCCTGACCTGCGAATTAGATACGCTTGAATCTCTCAAGCCGCATAGTCTCAAAGGTCTGGAAGGCAGGCTTGCCCCCGCTCTTTATCTGTTAGCGTGGTGGCTTTGTTTCATAAAGTACTTGACAGATTCAAGAACTTTTGTATTATTCGCTTATGGCTTCAATTCATCAACTGAAACCGAGACTTGTCAAAGAGCCGCCCGCTTTGCATGCGCGGGCGATGGATAACCTGCGATTTATCCGCGAGACGATGGAGCGCGCCTCCTCTTTTACAGCCGTGCCGGGTTGGGGCGGGGTGGTCATGGGCGTCTCGGCTTTGTGTGCGGCATACATTGCCGCGCAGCAGATTACCGTCAAGGCTTGGCTTTTGACGTGGATGGTCGAAGCCCTGCTCGCTTCCGTCATTGGCGGATGGGCGATGGATCGTAAGGCACGCGCAGCAGAGTTGCCCCTGCTTTCGGGGCCGGGCCGCAAGTTCGCGCTCGGCCTCGCGCCGCCGATTTTTGTCGGCGCGCTTTTAACCATCGTCCTTTCTCGCGTGACGGGAACGCACATCATTCCGGGCATGTGGCTGCTGTTGTATGGCGCGGGCGTCGTCACTGGAGGCATGTTCTCCGTCGGCATCGTGCCGATTATGGGGCTGTGTTTTATGACGCTCGGCGCGCTCGCGCTTTTTTCGCCCGACGCGTGGGGAAATTTTTATATGGCGTTCGGCTTTGGCGTGCTGCATATCATTTTCGGCCTCATCATCGCGAGGAAGCACGGTGGCTAAACAGCACGCTTTGTTAAAGAACGGGAAGAAGAGCCGGTCGGGCAATGCGCGCGGCCTGCGCAACGTGCGCGAAGGTGAAGCCGGAGCCGAGAACGCTTCGGAGCTGGATCGCCTGATACACGAGCGCATGCGGCTCGGCATCATCAGCGCGCTCGCGGCTAATGATTCGCTGGCTTTTAATGATCTGAAAAATCTGATGCGGACGACCGACGGCAACCTGAGCGTACACGCGCGCAAGCTTGAGGATGCAGGGTATATCGCCTGCGCCAAATCGTTTGACGGGCGCGTCCCGAAAACCGAGTACAAGATTACAGCGACGGGACGCCGCGCGCTCGAACGTTATCTGGATCACATGGAGGCTCTGATTCGCGCCATGCGTGACCTTTAAAAATCGGTTGCGCTTTTTTTTGTCTTGTCGCTTTGTATCGCAAAGCTCTTTGCACAAATAGAAGCGTTTTTCTCACGAATTAGCAGGATTTACCGGAGGCGTCGTGCCTGCTCACGACCTTCCACTGTGGAGAGCCACATTGTTGGCGAGAGGAATGACGGTTGAGAATGAAGCTGTTGAACGCTTCTGCCGGATTGAGGAACAACGCGCGCGTGTGTGCGTGATGATGGAAGGATTGAAAACTACTTTTAAGGAGTCGAAGGCTATGGTCAAGCGTATTACTGCTATCGCGTTTATTTTTGTCTGCGCTTCGGTAGCGTGGGCTATCTTAGGCGCAACGATTTTCCAGCGCACTTATTCTTCGGACGCATCTTCGGAGGGGCGCGTCGTCTCGCTCTGGGGCGCGCCGCACAATCAATCGCCGCCCGCCGCCTCTTACATTCAGCTTGTCCCGAAGACCGTCTCAATCATGGAGAATGGAAAGCTAGTCACGCGGACGGAGCAGGAAAAAATCGCGCACACGCTGCCGCTCGAAAGCAGCCGCATAAATGTCGCGCTTGATCTTGAGCACAGGCAGAAAGGCTTGCTCTGGTACAGCACCTATAAGGTTGCGTTCGCGGGCGTCTACGCTTTTAAGAACACGAGCGACAAGGAAGAAGAGGTTAAGTTCACGCTCAATTATCCGACCGAGCAGGCCATCTATGATGAGCTGGTCTTTACCGTTGACGACACGCCCTTGACCCTTGAGAACGAGAAGAACGTTGTGAGCGGCACGGCGAAACTTGCTGCGGGAAAAACGGCGACGCTGAGGCTCGGCTATCGCTCACAAGGGTTGAATAGCTGGCATTACAACTTCGGGCAGAATGTCACGCAGGTGCGCGATTTCACGCTGGCGATGAAGACCAACTTTAAAGAGATAGATTTTGCCGAAAACACTCTCTCGCCATCCGAAAAGCAAGAGACGGACGGAGGCTGGAATCTTGTCTGGTCTTCCAAGAGTATCGTCTCAGGCTATCAGATCGGAATGGTGATGCCTGAGAAATTACAGCCCGGCCCGCTCGCCGGTCGCATCAGTTTGTTCGCGCCCGTCTCGCTTTTTTTCTTTTTCTTCCTGATGCTGATTATCACTACGCTGCGCGGGATAGAGCTGCATCCGATGAACTACTTTTTTCTGGCCGCCGCGTTCTTTTCGTTTCACCTGTTGCTGGCATATCTGG
>JACMLC010000352.1 GCA_014379795.1 Pyrinomonadaceae bacterium | reverse complement strand
GCTTGCTGATAGTGCGTGCGGAACATGTTCCAGTCTTCGGGGCTGGCAGGGACAAAGCCGTACCAGTGATTCTCAAAGCTGTTGGTCAGCAGGTGCATCTCTCGATAGAGTTGCTCCTGACTGCGCACGGCGCTCAGGTAATCGCGATTGGTCTTGTGTTGTGCGAGACCTAAGATCTTGCGGTCGCCCAGCTCGCAGAGCAGCGCGATGTAACCCTTGCGAATCGCCGCGCGCAAATTGCCTTCGCGCGCCAGAGCTTCGGCTTCTGCCAGCAGGTCTGCGCTCGTCTGATCCGGCTCAAGATGTTCTCCGAGCACGACGCGCGCCTCGCGCTTGGGCTTCTTTTTGACCCGGCCTCTGGCATTCCATATTCGCGGGCCAAACTTCCACACGGCATATCCGATGACCGCCAACGCCAGAACCACGACGACGATCTGCGCGATGAGCGAGAGAAAGCCTGCCTGACCGGGCGAGGTGACAGTGGGGCCGCGCTTGGGGAACAGGCCGCTCAGCCACTCAAGAAACTGTTTTAAGACGCGCATGAGCGCGCTGTCTTCCGCAGCTTTTTTGGCGAATTCGGGGCGGCGCAGAATTGATTGCAGTCTGGCTTTGTCTTCATCTTTACTGCCTCCGACCGCCTTTTGTTGCTGCTCCAACGCCGCCAGAGCTTCCGCGAGCGCGCCGAGCCGCTCAGAGGTTTCGGTCAGTATTGCTTGTCCTCGCGCATCCAACGGCGGCAGCTCTTCGTAATTTTTCAAGGCCGCCTGAAGCCACGCGTTGTCCACAGGCATAGAGGTGTTACCCAGCTCAACCAAATCTGTCGGCGGGAGAATCCGGCGCACTTCCGCTAAGGTCTGCGCGACCCGCTCTGCGCGCGATATGTCATCCAGCTCTTCATCCATCGCATGCAGCGCATCGAGCGCGACCTTTGCCCGCTCTACGCGCTCGCGATAAGCGCTGAGCGGAATCGCCATCGCATAGCCCGCGTTTCCCAGCAGGATAAGCAGCAACAGGCACGCCGCCTGCGCGATGCGAGTCAAAGTGTGGCTGGAAAGATTTTCAGGCACGCGTGTTTCGCTTTTTCCGTTCTCAACTGAGTCCCAGAGTGGAGCCGGGCGAGCGTCGCAAGGGCGAAGGCGAAGGCTCATACTTCGGAGCCAAGCGGTCAGCCTCCGTCGCCAGCGCCGGAGTGATGGGCGCAGCCATGCCGCCCTGCAATCTCGGAATTTCTCCGAGACGGCGCGCCGCCATCAGCTCAATATCATAACCTTCATGCCGCACGCGCTCGTCCACATAGAGCAAAGAAAGTCCGAGCATCCATACGGGCGTCAGCAGGATTGAGCTGAGCTGCGCCAGCACCTGATAGCTGATCGCGTACCATGCAGGCCATGCCTCCGAGCCGATTGAGAAAGGATCAATCCCGTTCAGATAGCCGTACCAGCCAAGCGGCACGACCAGAATCATCAACGCCGAATAGGTCGCAAAGGTGCTGAAGAAAACCATCGCCATCAGCCGCTTGACGTTGCCGCTCGCGAGCGACATGCTCCGCCCCATGGCTTCAAACACCCCTTTGCCCTCGACCAGCATCACCTGCGGCACGTAAGCGAAACGCCCTGCCATCAAAAAGAAAAGCCACAGCGCGCCCAGCGTCACCGTCACAGTGGATAAGACGCTCAGGATAGCGGATAACCAGTAGGGCAAGCCCAAGATCAGGATGCCGAAGACCACCAGCGAGAAGGCCATGATCCAGACATAAAAGACCATGGTGAAGGCGATGCCGATAATGATGGAGACGATGATGGTAGCAGCGAGCAGCCCCCAGAAACGCGCACGCGCGTTGGCATAAGTCGTGCGCGCCGAAACAGGCTCGTCCCACAAGAGATGCGTGACCAGATTGCGCGCCGCTCCGCCCATCACGACGACGTTCAGAATCATGCCGCCGAGCCACAGCACAAGCCCGAAAAACATCATCAAGCCATACAGAGCCAGCGAGGATTCGCTGCCCGTCGCCTCTAGCTCGCGCCAGCTAATCGTCACCAGCACATAGCCCGCAGCTGAAATCACGACCGGCGGCGCAGCGATGCGAATCAACGTCATAAAATGACGCCGGTAGAGGCGCACGGCGCGATCAATCAAATCGCCCGCGCCGAGCGGTGCGAGAGGCAGTTGGTTGACGGCCAGAGTCGCCACAGTCTTATCGCCCAACGATCTTAGAGAAAATTGGCTTACTAAATCCGGAGGGAAATTCTATCACAGACGGTCTGTCCCGGACGATGCGCTTGCTCTCCAACTGATGAAGCGGATAAAAAATGCGGCTCACGACCGGCAGGCCGTGAGCCGCATTTTTTTACTCTCACTTAATACGGAGAGTTGTTCAAGCATGATCAGAGGGATGCTATTCGATGACGAAATCCGTGCGACGCTCAACGTCAACTTTGCCCTTCGCATCCTTCAAGGTCACGATCACCGAATACCGGCCACGCAGCTTGTAATCTGTCGGCAAGGTGAAATTCATTACCTGAGCTGCCTGCGCGCGGTCAGGGCCGGTGGGCTGTAGGATAGGTAGTTCCATATCGAACTGGGGTTTATCTCCTATCGCCGACACCAGTTTCACGCGCTGGGTCAATCCGGCTACGTCTTTCGGCAGATTGTAGATGACGAAGCGCACATCTACATCTGAGCCGAGCTTGAAGCTGTTCGCGCCGCTAAAAGCGGGCTGTCCTGCCGGCGTCAACACGATGCTGCTCATCGAGACTGTCTTACGATCTTTAGTATCCGGCACCTCGAAGAATTGATAGGCCGAGCCGACCAATCCGGTCGCTTTCTCGCGCACGACTGCACGGACTTGATAAATTCCGGGAGGAAGCTGTGTGTATTCTTTAACCAGCAGCACGGCTCCTTCCTTTTTCAGTTTCTGGCGCTGCTCGGGATTTGCCAGATCATAAGTCACCGTGCGCTTAACGCCGCCAACTGCATCATCGCGCCCGGCGGAAAAAACATAAGTCTCTATGTCATAAGCAGCCGTCTGATCCGCAGCCGTCGGCGCAGGCAGCGTCAGGTAATTGCGTCCCACGTGAAGCCCTGTGATGGTGACCTGTTCATTGCCGGTGGGGACGACGTTGGCGACCAATTCGAGCGGCAAGCCTATCACCGGCACAGGCGAACTGAGCGCTTCCTTCAATTCCGCCCCGGTGCCGCGAATGGTTTCGGGATTGGCGGCGAGATAGCCTCTGCGCGCGCGCACGATCAGCTCAGGCTTGCCTTTGATTTTGACGGACAAGCGGTGAAACTTATTGTCCAAGACGGCAGGCTTAAAACCCAGCACGTAGTAATTACTTGATTCTTCAATCGCTCTATCAAGACCGGCGATGAGGCTGTTGGTATTCTCAATCAATGCGCCGCCGGTTCCGGCGACTAGCTTCCGCGCTCCGTTGAGCCTCTCGAAACTACTCAAAGTCATGTCGGGGTTGATGTTTCTTGAAGCCAGAGTAGACGCGCTGATTTGCTCGGCGGCGCCGACGCTGTTGGTACGCAAGCCCGCAACATCAAGCGCGTAGACGCTGATGCCGCTGCGCCGCGCCAGCTCTGTGATCTGCGTTAACTCGTTGTTGGTATCCTCAGTAGTTCCATCGGCGGTAACGAAGGTTTCCGTCATCAGCACGGCGATCTTGCGACCCGGCAGATCGGCCATGCCGCGAAACAATCCTTTCAGCGTCGCCAGATTGTTGCGCGTGATCATCGCATTCTCTCTGACGATACTGGAAGCAATGGTGCGGACTTTGCTTTCCATCGAGGCGCTCAGGTTGCCTCTTCCCAATCCTTCTGAGCTTTCGTTAGCCATCGTGTTTTGTGGCCCTGAATCTTCAATGACGGCGCGCCTAGTGACATTTTGAAGAGCCGTCGTATCGCCCCTGTCAATGCGCAACGCCTCATCATCCGTGATGTTCCAGAGCCTGGGGACCTGCTCTTTAATCCTATTCTGCGCGGCGATGCGGTTGAGCGCGCTCAGCAGGCGTTGTTTGTCGTTGGTGAATTGCTGAAGCGAGGCCAGCGCGCCTCCGGTCGCAATGAGGGCGACCATATCGTTCGGCGTCAGCTTGGTGTTAATGAAATCAGCGAGGGCTTTCCGCGAACGATTAAAATTGTCGAGCGAGATATTCAGATCGTCAAAGACGAGCGCGATGTGTCTTCCCTGATACGGGTTGGTTAATGGAGAGGCAGGCGCTTCTGCTCCGGCGCCGGATGCAGCGTTCCCCGCTCCTCCGGAGCCTGCGGCTGCGGGAGCGTTAAGTACACGCGAGCCTTCGATGACCGTAAAGAAATCTATCGTCTGGGGCGCGCCGTCGTCCATCACTTGAAAATCGCTGGCCGTTAATCCATTGATCCGTTTCCCGTTCTTATCGGTCACGATGGCTTCTGTCTGAACCACGGCTGTCCCGACCCGGATGGTGTCGTCCTGCTGGGAAGTATCCTGCTTTGCCGAAGACGCAGCAGGCGTTTGCTGGGGAAAGCAGGTGACGGCCTGCGCCAGTGTTAAAAACAATACTGCAATAATAGTTAAGGGTTTGTTCTTAGACATAGAAATCACCTCATCGTGGCTGGATTGACGACCGATACGATACCTTGCAAAAACATTATGAGATTCTCAAGTGGGGAAACGGCTTTCGGCATCAAGTAACTGACCTCACTCCCCTTGCCTTAATTGCCGGGAGGAGCGGAAACCCGGTGCAGAAAATGAGCCTGCGTCTGTTGAAGGACTCGCTAGAGATTTAAGGGAACAACGGGCGCGAGCCTGCGGCTCTGTCGGTAAACGAAACGATTTTATCAGATGTCAGACAAAAGAGGCGAGTTTACCGGAGAGCCACAAAAAAATTTAAGGGAGAGGAAGGCTTATGAGCCTTCCTCTCCCCTGAAGCGCTTTCAAGTCGCGCTCAAACTCCACGTGGAGTGATTAGAAGATGAACCGCAGTCCCAAGCGCCATGTGCGCTTGTCGCCGCCATTGAATCCCGGATTCTGGAAGCTGCTGACGCTAAAACCATTGTAAGCATCTTCCGTAATCGCATCCGGCACACCGAAGTTACGACGGTTGAGCAAGTTGAATGCTTCCGCGCGGAACTCCAGTTTGGTGTTCTCGGTAATGTTCGTCGTCTTGAAGACCGACAGGTTAACGCTGTAGAACGGCAAGCCGCTGAAGGTGTTGCGGCCTACGTCGCCGAACGGGTTCCTGAAGTGCTGGAAAGCTCCCGCTGAGGCGAAAGGAAGACCGAACGTACCCACCAGACCGAAATCGTTATAGATCAGGCGAGATTGCTGGATTGCCGCCGCCGCGTTGGGAACCACCACTCCGTTCGAACCGGGGTTGAGTGTGTTGAAGACAATAAAGCTGCCGGGCACCGCGCCGGGAATGTTATCACAGCCAAAGAGAACTAAGCAGGCTGCGCCAAAGCTGAATGCGATGGTTCCATTCGGAGCACTCGGATTACCATTGAACGGGCGGTTCACACCATTGATGAACGCGCCTTCAAAGGCCACGTCAACTCTGGAGAGAACCTCAAGCGGCGTGTACGGACGGCCTGAGCCAGCGCGGATAATGCTCGCAAACTGGAAGCCGCCAAGCAGGTGACCAATCACGCCACGCTGTTCTTTGTGCCACGGCAACTCAAGGATAAAGTTGGTGGTGAAGTTATGCTTCTGATGGAAGGCTGACAGCCCACGCTCCGCGCTCGTAATGTTGAACGGATTCTGCGCTGCCGCCACACCCTGACCGCCGCCGAGAGTACCGAAAATCTCAGAGGCATTATCAATGGTCTTGCTCAACGTGTAGTTAGCATTAAAGACCAGTGACTGGAAGAAGCGAGAGTCAAAACGAATCTGCAAACCGTTGTAGGTCGAAGAAGCGCCATTGATACGCGTGCGGGTCGGTCCAAAGTTTGGATTGAGACGACCGTTACCATTGGTGCCCGGACGGGTTGCGAAACCGTTTACGACAGTTCCGGGTTGCGTTCCGGGAGGCGGAAGGATGCCGCCGGTGAAACGACCGCCGCAGGTTGCCGGATCAGCGCCCGGGAATGCAATCGGGTTGCACCCTGCCTGAGCCAGAAAGCGAACGTCGGGGTTGCCATTGATCGTCTGGAACTGACCGACGATGCGCGTGCCGACATAGCGAGCCTCAAACACCGTGTTCTTGAATAACTCCTGCTGGATGCCGAAGTTGTAAGCCAACGAGTACGGATTGTGGAAATCCGGAGAGACGCGCGTCTGGTTAAAGAGACGCGGGTCGCCGCCATTCGTACCCGGTGTGGCGTTAAGCTGCGCCTGTGTGACTGGCAGCGACGGGAACGGCAACGAACCCACCGCGCCGGGCGTCTGGACAACGATGCCAGCCGCTGCGAACGGAGCTGCCGTCACCGTGTTGAGCACGATGTTGAAGAACGACGGATCGTATGAAACACCGAAGCCGCCGCGAATGACCGTGCGGCCATTGCTGAAATAATCGCCCAAGAACTTAATGTTCGGCTGCCATGCAAAGCCGACGCGCGGGGCGATGTTGTTCTTGTCAACCGGAAGCTTCGTCGCGGTACGAAACTCCAACGGGAAAGCCTGATTGAAGATCGCTCGGGCCGGATCGGCCTCGCGCGCATTGGTCGCATCAATGATCGGATTGAGCGGCTGCGTAGAGATTTCATAACGCACACCCAAGTTCAGCGTCAGATTGGGTCTGATGCGCCAATCATCTTGAAAGAAGAAGAAGAAATCGTTCTGGTTGGTTTTAATTCTCGGATCGCCCTTCGCAAAGTTGATCTGGCGCGGGCGGCCTAACAGGAAGTTCTCAAATGCCCATCCGGGAAGTCCGTCACGCGGCGTCCCGTCGTTAAAGGTGAAAACGCCGGCAGGTAATGTACCGGCGGTAGCGAAACTGGTATTGGAACCATTAAAGGTGAAGACGCCAAGGAAGTTCGGCAGGAAGAAGTTGTTCACCTTCTGCTGGCGAATGTCAGCGCCGAATCTTATCGAGTGGTTGCCATACGTAGCCGCCACCGTGTCCTGATACTGGTATACGTCAACCCTGCGCGACTGCGGCAGATTATTCGGCGTACCGAATGCCTGCTGGAGATTAAAGAACTCATCGCGGGTTCCGGCAAAGCTGATGCCCGGGCCGGGAAGGCTGCTCGTATCGCCAAAGCTCACGTTCAGACGCGAGAAGTTAAAGCGCGCCTCGTTGACCAGAGTATTCGAAATCTGGCGCGTATAGGTGAAGCCGATATTGTTAGTTCTCGAGGGCACGTCGAAAATCGCGCCGCCGAGGACATTTCCCGTAGCAACCGGGAAATCGGCATTGTCGAAGATGTAACGAGCGATGATGGTATCTTTGTCCGTCAGGTTCCAATCAACCTTACCGATGATCTGATTGGTAAAGTTGTTGGTGGGGAGAATGCGGATAATCTCACCACCGAAGATCGTGGTGACGCCGCCCATTCCGTTGACTATGTTAGCCAGCGGAGCAAAGAAGCCCGGCGTCGTTGGCTGACCGGCGAAACAAGGAACCACACCGAACTGGAATGAATCGGGAATGCCGTTGCCGTCTCTATCGCAGGTCGGCGGAGTGAGGATGGTCGTGCCGACGCCCTGCGCCGTCACGGGGCCGCCGCCTACCGCAGTCGAGGTAATTGCGCTAATCGTAGCAGCGCTCAAGGCGGCGTTAAGACCCGGGAGAAGCGCGAGGCTCTGCGGAAGCGGCGTCAAGGTCCCTGAATTGATGTTGTTGGCAGTGCGTTCACCACGTAGGCGATCGCCCTGATAAGTCACGAAGAAGAACGCTTTGTTCTTCTTGATCGGGCCGCCGAGCGCGCCGCCGAAACGGTTGTTGTTAAAAACACTTTTGCCCTCACGGCCAAGCAGCGGAGTGACGGAAGTGACTCCGTTATCACTCAGGAACTTGAATGAGTTGAATGTCTGCTCCTCAGTGTTATTGCGGCCATTGAGCGCAGAGTTTTCGTGATACTCAAACAAGCTGCCGTGAAACTCGTTGGTTCCGGACTTGGTAATAGTGTTGATCTGCGCGCCGGAGTTACGTCCGAACTCAGCGGAAAAGCTATTGGTGATAATCTGGAACTCACCGATGGCTTCACCGTTGGAGATGAACAAACTCGGACCGGCAACGGAGTTATCGTTATTATCCTGACCGTCGATCTGGAAGTTGTTCGAGCGGCCACGATTACCGTTGGCGCTGATACCAACGCCGTTCGTAAAGTCCGCATCGCCAGGGGTGACGACGCCCGGCGTCAAGAGCGCTAGATTGTCAATCAAGCCGTTGAAGGGCAATTGGGTCAACTGCCTCGGCGTGAAGGACTGTGAAAGCTGGCTCTGTGTAGATTGAATAAGCGGAGCGTCACCTGAGACCTGAACGTCCGTCGTAACGGCGCCAACGCCAACCTGAATATCGGCGCTGTTCTCTTGACCGAGACGAACAGGCACGTTCTCCAAATTAGCTACCGCAAACCCGCTAGCCGTAACTTCGACTGTATAGGTATCACCGGGAAGCAGGTTGGTGACGCGGTAAAAGCCCTCGTCATTGGTGGTCGTCTCTTTGACGATTCCGGTTTGTGTATTAGTGACCTTGACGGCTGCGCCAGCCACATTAGCTCCGGTCTGATCTTTTACGTAGCCCTGCAAGTTACCTGTTGTGACCTGTGCTGAGGCAAACGGCACGGCAAACAACAGAGCCACGAGCAGGACGACGCTTCGCGCGATCCAATTTCTGGTGCGAAACTCACTCATGGAAAATCCTCCCTAAACTTTTATATCTATCCGAATGGTGGATGGGAAACTCATTTGAATTTTGGCAAGTGCTGCGACTTCGATTGTCCGGGCTAGTCTCTCTGGACTTCCTGTCAGAAGGCATTGCCTGCCAAATACTGATCTTGCGTGTTAAGTTTAAGCAATCCCTGTTCCCTGCCCCCAAAGACGTGTAAGGGCTGCTATTTGCTCCACTTAGCCTCTCTCAGCGGGGCGCACAGTTCCAATATTTCGGATTTACATCCGATTTTGTGAAGGGTTGCAAAAAAAAGCTGTACTTTAGATTTCTGCGCGGCTGTGGGCTTTTTTGACGACTGCAAACTCAAAGCGCAATTCCTTGCCGCGCATGATAAAGCTCAGGTAATGCTCCCAGAGCTTGCGCGTGAAGCGAAACGAAGGCCAGCGCGTGTCCAGATTGACCAGCAGCTCGACGCCCGTGAAGCGCCACAGATTCGCCAGCGAGACATGGATTCTCACGGGCTTTAGCTCGACCTCTGTGTAGAAGGGAAAGAGCTGCCTGTCCTGCATGAAGCAGTTGAAGGAGTAGCTGTTGAAATGGTTGCGATGCGTCGGGTCTGTCGGCCAATCAGGGTTGGAGTAGTGCGGCGTTAAAAGCTTGATCAGCCCGCCATGCTTCGTGATGCGATGCAGCTCTGAGACGAAAGCCATCACATCCGGCACATGCTCTATCACATGATTGCTGATGACCTCATCGAACTCATCATCTGAGAACGGGTACGGCACGTCGCCCAGGTCATGTATCACATCCGCATCCGTGCGCGGGTTGAAGTCCATCCCAATCGCGCCCGGATGTTTGTTCCGCCCGCAACCGACATCGAGAATTTTTTTGACCACAGATGGCGACGCGCTGACTTCTATTACATGACTCATAGGTTGAGAAGAGATTCAAATCAGCGGGGGCAAGCCCACCTTCCTGACCTTTGAGACAATGTTACTTGAAAGATTCAAATCGCGCAGCCTCGCAGGTGAGGAAGGGTGGCTTGCCCCCGCTCAACTTACCATGCCTCTTACTTCTAGATTGACATCTAGCATCCGACATCCGCATTTTTTATCATGCGTGCAAACGCATTGAAATCCATCGGGCGCACGGGCAAACCAATCTCTCTTTGTAGCTGTTCCAGAGTCATTCCGTCCAGCATCACATCTTCATCACTTTTGATTGCCGAGCCGGGGATGACGACAAAGCTTCCTCGAACGCTCTCACGCGCTTTGAGAAAGTCTCCTCCGGTCAAAAGCCCTGCGACGCTCGTATCGCCGCCGAAGTAATGATTCTCGACCGCGACCACATTGAGCCTTGTTCCGAATCGCGCGTTGATGCGCTCAATCGAATTTTTCAAAGCGGGCGCGAACAGCGTTCCCGTCATCACCGTGCCATCAAGTTTAGCAGCGACTTCAAGCGCGGGCGGGCGACGCTCAAGCCTGCGACCGAGCGCGGCAAAGTCGTTCTGAAAAGAACGCACCATGCCGATGCCGTCTTCAATCTGCGGATAGTCGCCGTAATGTTTGCGCGAAGGCACGGCACGACCCGCCTTGACATAAATCTCGTCGCCTAAAAAAGCGAACGTCGTTCCCAGACGCTCGCGCAACTGTTTTTGTATCGCAGAGACTTCACGAATCGTGCGCCGGCAAAATTCGGGCGTGACGGGAGCGAGGCGCGCGTCCGTGTTGTAGCGCGTCAAACCCAGAGGCACAATCGCCACACTCTTAACTCGCGGGTGGAGCGCGGCCAGATCATTAATCGTGCGCCGCAGGATTTCGCCGTCGTTAATCTCAGGACATAAAACCACCTGCGCGTGAAGCTCTATGCCAGCATCGAGCAGCCGCTTCATCTTTTCAGAAATGTCCGCGCGCTTCTCATCAACGCCGAGCAGGTATGCGCGAACTTTTAAATCCATCGCGTGAACCGAAACATACTGCGGCGTCAGACGCTGCTCGATGATCCGGCGCATCTCGTCTTCGGTAATCGAAGTCAGCGTCGTGTAGTTGCCGTAAAGAAAAGAGAGGCGTATATCTTCGTCGCGGACAAAGAGCGAGGGGCGCGCGTCCTGTGGGTTGCCTTTGCAGAAACAGAAGAGACATTCGTTGGCGCACTGGCGCGGCACGATCTGCTCAAAGCCGAGACCGAAATCTTCTCCCTCGTCGCGCTCTATCTCCAGTTCCCAGTCTTCGCCGCTCTGCTTGCGAACTTCCAAAACCAATTCGGTCTCGCCGCCCGTCTGAAAACGAAAGTCTAGATAGTCGCGCACGGCTCGACCATTGACGCGCAAGATACGGTCGCCCGCTTCCAGCTCCAATTCGGCGGCCAGACTGGCTGGCACGACTTCTGTAATCTCCACCCCGCGACGACGCAAGCTCGTGACCGCCGGAGCAACTGCAAATTCGTACATCTAAAATTTAATCCCTGATATGACCCGCGCCGGATCAAACAACGCGGCGATTTATTGCTGACTCAGCATTGTCTTCATCATCCGTTTTAGAGGCTCTGTGATGAAAGAATTTAGTATAACACAGCGCTTCGCCGGACGCCTTGCGCGAACTATTTCAGATTGACCGGGACTACCGTTCAAAATGAAAGTATTGACAAATCAATTTGCAAAGACTTAAGGTATTAAATGTCCGGCAAGAATGATGGACAGCCCCGTCAGACTCTCCTCTAAGAACACATGCAGAAAGCCCGCAACTGATTCTGCTTTAGCAATTTAGCGAACATAGCGAGGGCCAGACCAAGCTTCCAAGACACTCTCTCCGCTTATCATAAAGCAATTGGGCACACGGCTTGCTCATACGCGTATAAGGTTGAGAGGTTTCCCACATTGATTGAAACCTCGAACGCAAGCAGGAGAGACCCAAAACAGTCATGAACACTTCCGAATTAACTGCCACAATCCATCCCGTAGAACCCGCTATGCACCCGCGCGCGACGCGGGGCACCATCTTGCTGGTCG
>JACMLC010000351.1 GCA_014379795.1 Pyrinomonadaceae bacterium | reverse complement strand
TTGGAGCGTCTGACGGCGCAGACCTTTTTTCTTGAGCCGGTTGATACGCCTTTCCTGTTTGCAGCCTCAAGGGTCGTCGCCATTCAATCTGCCGCTCCATCTCTGCAACGCGATGCCGAAGGCTCTCTGACTGCGGTCAGGCGCGAGCAGGGGCGCATCTCCTATAAAGTTTATTCCGATACATCTGTGCCGGACGAAGAGCTGCTGCGTGCCGACGCCTCTCCGTATCCGGCGGAGTTTGAGCGTTATCTACAGCTTCCCGACAGAATGGACGCGCGAATCGAAGACCTCGCGCAGGATGTGATCACAGCTTCCGGCGCAAAGAGTCGTTATGAAAAAGCGCGCGCCATCGAAAAACACTTGCAGACCGAATACGGCTACACGCTCGACCTGAAAGCCGGAGGCCGCGAGCCGCTCTCAGACTTTCTCTTTCGTTTGCGCGAAGGTCATTGCGAGTATTTTGCGACGGCGATGGCCGTGATGCTGCGCAAGCAGAAAATTGCGACGCGCGTGGTCAACGGGTTTCAGACGGGGACGTACAACAGCGCCGCCGACGCATACACTGTGACGCAAAGAGACGCGCATTCATGGGTCGAAGTTTATTTTCCGGAGACGGATGCGTGGGTGACTTTCGACCCGACGCCCGCAGCCGGACGCACCACACAACAAAGCGCAGGATTCGGCGGCAGTCTCAGCAAGTATGCCGAAGCGCTTGAGATGCTCTGGATTCAATACGTTGTCTCTTATGATAGACAGGAGCAACGCTCGCTGGCCTCCACTTTGCGCAACAAGATTAGCGATTATCGCCGTGCCATCTCCGAAGAGTTAAGCGGGCTTAAAACGGCTGCGACGGGATGGCTGCGCGCACTCACCGGCGGCAGCCCGCTGAAACGTTTTCAAGCGATATTGTTGCTCCTCTTGTTAGCTGTTCTGGTTTTATCGTCTGTGCTACTGCTACGAAGAATTTATCGTTTGGGCTTCTGGCGCGGGCTTTGGTTCTGGCAAGCCGAGGGTAAAACAGCATCGGCCATTGAGTTCTATGAACGTATGACGCGCGTGCTGGCGTCGCGCGGGATAGAGCGCGCGGAAAACGAAACGCCGCTGGAATTCGCGATGGCGGTCGAGATGCCCGAAGCCTTGAAGATTACAGAGGCATACAATCGCGTTCGCTACGGCGAGCAGGCTCTGACGCCTGATGAGATCGCAGAAATTGAGAATTGGCTCGGCTCTATGGAAGGGAAAAGCAGTGATAAGTGATAAGTGATGAGTGATAAGAATAAAGCTTAACAGCATTTCTTTCATCTCATCACTTATCACTTATCACTTATCACTTATCACTTATGAAAAAAGTTGGATTTATTAGCTTAGGTTGTCCGAAGAACCTCGTTGACAGCGAGGTGATGATGGGAAAGCTTAAAGAATCGGGCTACGAGATTACGACCGATGCGAGCGAGGCAGATACGCTCGTGGTCAACACCTGCGGCTTTATCGAATCCGCCAAGCAGGAATCGGTCGAAGCTATTCTTGAAGCGGCGCGTTTGAAAGCCGGAGGCAAGGCGACGCGTCTGGTCGTCGCGGGCTGTCTGGTCGAGCGTTACCGGGACGAATTGAAAAAAGAGATGCCGGAGGTTGATGCGTTTATCGGGACGAGCCAGATTAACGACATCACGAATGTCTGTGACGAGAAGACAAACACGCGGCAGCTTCCAATCTTGCAGCTCGGCAACCAGAGCGCGACGTACCTTTATGATGAATCAACGCCGCGCGTGTTGGCGACACCCGGCTACACGGCCTTCATCAAGATTGCTGAAGGCTGCGACCGTCCCTGCGCTTTCTGTTTTATCCCGCAGATGCGCGGACATTTTCGCAGTCGCCGTTTCGGTTCTGTGATGCAGGAGGCTCAGCAGCTTAGCCGTCAGGGCGTTAAAGAGCTTGTATTAGTTGCGCAGGATTCCTCGCGCTACGGCGAAGATTTGGGCGAGCAGGATGCGTTGGCGCATCTCTTGCGCGAGCTGTCGCAGTTGGACGGCATTGAGTGGGTGCGCGTGATGTACACGTACCCGACGCATATCAGCGATGCTTTCTTGGATGTCATAGCGAGTGAGCCGAAGGCCGTCAAGTATCTCGATCTGCCTTTGCAACATGCTTCGGCGAACGTCTTGAAGCTGATGAAGCGCGGCGGGACGCGCCAGAGTCTTGAGCGACTTATCAAGCGCGTGCGACAGCATGTGCCCGGCATCGCGATTCGCACGACCTTTATCACAGGGTTTCCCGGCGAGACCGAAGAGGATTTTGCGGAGCTACTGGCCTTTGTTCGCGGGGCGCAGTTTGACCGCGTGGGCGTCTTCACTTATTCGGATGAAGAAGGCACGCCTGCTTTTGATTTGCCTGAGAAAGTTGATGCTAAAACGGCGTCGCGTCGCCGCGCACAATTGATGAAAGAACAGGCGCGCATCTCTTTGAAAAAGAACAAGGCGCGTATCGGCGAGACCGTCAGAGTGTTGTTTGAGGGAGCATCGAAAGAGACAGACCTGCTCTGGCAAGGCCGCTTGGAAACGCAGGCTGCGGACATAGACGGCTGTGTGCTGATTAACGATGCGCCCGAAGATTTCGAGCCGGTAGAGGGTGAGTTCGTCAACGTGCTGATTACAGAAGCGCACGAATACGATCTGGTCGGCCAAATTATCTGAAAACAGATGTCAGATGCTGGATGTCAGATGCTGGATATTCTTTTAAGGAGGAGTTTTCAATCATGCAGGAAACGAAAGATACGCAGTCACCGGAGAGTTCCGGCGGCAACGGGGAAAGCAAAGCTCCTGACTCGGATGCGACGAGCAGCGAGACTTTGAGCGACGTGGAAAAAACTGAAAAGGATTCAGGAGCAGAGAGCGATACGGGCGGCTCTTCGATGCCGTCGCCGGACGGCGCTTTCGATTCCAATCAGGGCGGCGACAGCCCGAAAGATGATCCGGGGCCGATGTAAGAGCAAGGATGAAGGATGAAGGCGGAAGGATGAAAGATGGCGGGCATGCTATTCAAAGCTGAGCCGTTCATCTTTAATAGCATCTCCTTCATCCTTCATCCTTCCGCCTTTCGTCTTGCTTTCCTCCAATCCATCCTTTGCGCCGGAAAAATATCAGCATTCCAATCGCTACCAAGAGCATGATAGCGACCACGATAAAGTAACCGTACTCCCGCTTGAGTTCCGGCATATTTTCAAAGTTCATAACGTATACGCCCGCGATAAAAGTCAGCGGCAGCATGATCGCTGAAAAAATCGTCAGCACTTTCATGATGTCATTCGTCCGGTTCGAGACGACCGAAAGATATGAATCAAGCGCGCCGCCAATCAGGTCGCGATAGCTTTCAGAAAGGTCTGCGATGCGCGTCAGGTGATCGTGTATGTCGCGGAAGAAGGGCATCATGTCCGCCGGGATCAATTTGAATTCGCCGTGACTGATGCGGTAGAGAATGTTCAACTGCTTGCCGGAGTTACGGCGCAGGCGCAGGATGCTGCGCTTTAATTGCTGAATCCGCTCTAAAATTGTATTGTCCGGCGTCTTCAAAGAAAAGATTTCATCTTCCAGCTCGACCAGCCGCTCGTCAAAATCATCCAGCACAGGCATGTAGAAATCCACCAGTTGATCCAGAATCTGGTAGAGCAGATAGGCCGGGCCGCGCTGGCAGGAGATGGGGCTTGAGCGAACCGTCTGCTTGACATTATTGATACTGCGAAACAGGTCGTGATGATAGGTGACGACAAAATTGCGCCCTAGAAAACCGTCAAGCTCGATGGTGTTGAATTGGACGGAATCGGTGTTGGCTGTGACGCCGTGAAGAATAAAATACAAATATTCGGGAAACTCTTCGACTTTCGGATGATGGCGGTCGGCGCGGCAATCTTCGACCGACAGGGGATGAAACTTAAAAACATCGAGCAAGACCCGATCGTCTTCGTCCGTCGGGTTTTCCATATCTACCCAGATCGTCAGGCTCTCGTCCTGTAAGAGCTGCGGAAGTTGCGCCACCGTAAAATCTTCTTCGACCCTGTCTGCTCCGGGGCGATACACGAAAATATCCATCTTCGGTCTCCTGCATTTATGCTGTGAAATCGGAACAACGCACGGTTAGAAAGCTGCGGCGCGAGAGTTTACCATAAAAATAATGATGCACGAGAATCTTGAAGCTAGTTATGAACTCTCACAACACAAAACAAAGCATCAACCACAGAGACACAGAGACACAGAGATGGATTAGCAGATGAAGAAGAAGCTAAATTTATTTATTAAGTTTGTTCTCTCCGTGTCTCTGTGTCTCTGTGGTTAAATATTGTCAGTTACTCTCACGGCTGAACGGCTTTCCGCGTTTGGAGAAAGATGCGCGACCTGTTAAGTTGACGTTTTCCAAAATCCTATTAGAGATGAATAAGGACTAATGAGCGAGATAAAAATATTTGTTGCAGATGATGTCAATGAGAGCGGTCTTGAGCCTTTGCGCGCGGCGGGCTTCACAGTTGAGAAAAAAACCGGCTTAAAGTTTGAGGAACTGAGCGAAGCGTTGCGTGATTGCGATGGCTTGATTGTCCGCAGCGAAACGAAGGTCGGAGCCGATTTGATGGACGCCGCGCTCAGCTTGCGTGTCGTGGGGCGCGCGGGCGTCGGCGTGGATAATATAGATGTCGCGGCGGCGACGGCGCGCGGCGTGATTGTGATGAACGCACCGGACGGCAACACGATTACGACTGCCGAGCATACGATTGCGCTCTTGATCTCGCTGGCTCGGCGCGTGCCTGCTGCTAATGCCAGCTTGAAAGACGGGCGTTGGGAGCGCAAGAAATTCGTCGGCGTGGAGCTACAGGGAAAGACTCTGGGCATCGTGGGCTTGGGGCGCATCGGTCAGGTCGTAGCAAACCGCGCGCGTGCGTTCGGGATGAGCATCGTCGCCTTTGACCCTTTCATCGCGCCGGAGCAGGCGCGCGATCTTGAGATAGAGATTGCGACACTCGACGAAGTTTGCGAGCGTGCGGATTTTCTGACGGTGCATACGCCCCTGACGGCTGAGACGCGCGGCATTATCGGAGCCACAGCCTTTGCGCGTATGAAGACGGGCGTGCGCGTTATCAACTGTGCGCGCGGCGGTCTGGTGGATGAGGGCGCGCTTTATCGTGCGATTAAAGAGGGCAAGGTCGCGGGCGCGGCTCTGGATGTGTTCGAGCAGGAGCCGCCGCCTGTGGAGCATCCACTGCTTGCGCTTGAGGAAGTGATAATCACGCCGCACCTCGGCGCTTCGACAAAGGAGGCGCAGGAAGGGGTCGCCGTCACCGTCGCCGAACAGATGCGCGATTATCTTTTGACGGGAGCCTTGCGCGGCGCGGTCAATGTGCCCGCACTCGGCGCGCAGGAGCTGAATGCCTTGCAGCCATATATTATTCTGGCAGAGAAGCTTGGGAGATTTCATGCGCAGTTGATGGATGAAACGGCTGTGCGCGAAGTGGGCTTGGAATACGCTGGCGAAGTGGTAGAGATGGATGCCGCTCCGGTCACGCGCGCCTTTCTGGCAGGGCTTTTGCGGCACATGAGCGCGCG
>JACMLC010000350.1 GCA_014379795.1 Pyrinomonadaceae bacterium | reverse complement strand
TTTGGCACGGGCAATCTGGTCGGCATCAGAATCACTTCGCCGAGCGGCGTCAATTATTCGACGGCTATCGAATATCCGGTCTTGGGCAGCACGGCTCGCCAGGTCACGGTTCAGAATCCGGAGGCCGGAATATGGAGGCTGGAAGTTCGGGGCGCACGCGGGCTAACCGCCGCGCCGCAGGCATCGTCTCCGATACAGGTTGCTTCGCCGGGGCCTGTGAATGGCAACGTCGTCCAAGTTAAATACATTCTGCCGAACATCCCTGACATCATTGATCATCCGCAGCGAACAGAGATCGAAGCCGCGCTCAAGAATCGTGTGCTTGATACCTACGCCAATGGCAGCTTCAGTCCGAATCAAATTGTGACGCGTGAAGATTTGGCTCGCGCGCTCGTGTTGAATGCGCCGCTTCGTCAATCAATCGGCGCGACACCGAAGTTCGCGGACGTGTCGGGCGACCTCTTGAGAATCGCCGAAGCCGTGACGGCCAAAGGCTCTACGTTGCGCGATTACAACTTTGTGCCGAACGGCATGATGAGCTTTTCGGGAAACAGTTTTAATCCGAACGGCTCTGTCAACCGTCTTGATCTGGCCGTCGCGCTTGTGCGTGCGCTCGGGCATGACGCACAGGCTCGCTCGCTAGCGAATTCGACCGTGACCTTTAACGGGACTGCTCTTTCGGACAACGCACAGATTCCGCCAGCCCTGCGCGGTTATGTGCAGATAGCCATCAACAACAATTTGTTCGAAGCGTTTCCGGCTGAAGTTATTCAAATCGCTCCCGGACAGTTTCAAGCCCTGCCGGGGCCGCGCTTTGAGCCGAACACAACCGTGAGCCGCGCGACTCTGGCGGTGAAGCTTAACGCCTATCGCCAACTGTTCGTGACGGGCAGCTAACGAAGTGGGATTGCGGAATGCGGATTTCGGATTGCCAATTGATGAAGAGCCACTTGTTTTTCATTCTGCATTCTGCATTCTGCATTCCGCAATCGGCAATCGACTGACCCGCCGCGTAGGCGTAGGCGGTTCTGACTTATGGTGTGAATAAGACAAACGGAGAGACTGAAGATGACTAAGACTAAACGAATTCATCGTGCTTTTATCGTTGCTGCGCTGGTTGCCGTGCTGGTCATGGCGATGCTGGTTATGCTGCCGCCGCGAGCGACGCAGGCCAACAATTCCAATACCGTTTTTGACAGATACCACAGAGCGGTTCCGAATGTTGATCTTAATTTGACGGCGGCTGTGACCAGACAGGCGACCGCGCTGCAAACGCAGGCTTTGAATCAATTCAGAAACAGCTATGGCAATCAGGCGATGATTCGCTGGGACAATTTCGCAGGCTCGCCGGATGTGATGATGGGCTTTCACACAGCTCCTTCATCCGGGACGCCTGAAACTGTCGCGCGCGCGTTTGTGCAAGAGAACGCCGCGCTTTTTGGCGTTGAGGCAGCCTCTCTGGTTTTGAGCGACCAGAAAGAAGGCATGGGCGGTTACATGCTGCGCTTTCAACAGAAGGCCGGCAATCTGGAAGTCGCAGGCGGCGGCGTCGGTTTCCTGATGAATCGTGAAAAGCAGATTCGGATGGTGATGGGTTCGACCTTTCGTGATGTTGACGTGCAGGCTGCTCCGGTCTTGAATGCGGAGGCGGCGGCGACCCGCGCGCAAACGGAGATTGCGCAATACGCGCGAACGATTCCCGGCGGCTTAGACCATCTCTTGACACCGGGGCTTGACGCCATCGCGGCGGAGGTCGCTCCGGTCTTGCGCGCTCCGCGCTTGAATGTTTTTCCAACTGCCAACGGTTACAAATTGTCATGGGACGTGATTACCTTTTCGCGTAATCCGTTCGGCGTGTTTTTGACGCAGGTGGACGCGCACACGGGCGAGATTCTGCGCCGCGAAGACATGATGCGTTACCAGCAACAGAACCCGCTTCCCTACACAGCAGACATTTACCCTAGCACGCCGGGAATCGCCAATTACGATACGGGCGCGTTGAAGCTTATCAACGGAATGCCGGAAGGCTTGACCCGTGTGCAACTGCGCGGATTCAACCCCGGAATGAATGCGACGGCGGTCGAAGGAACGCTGTCGGGAACGCACGCTTTTGTCCGCAATACTCTGGCGACCAAGCAGCCGTTCGCACAGGCAGCTCAAGGCACTTTTCATTTCCGTCAAAACAATGCGCCGCTCGAAGCCCAGCCGAACGAAGCAGACGATTTGGCTGAGCCGTCAGAACATTTCGACGGCGTGAACATGTTTTTCTTTATCAACTATCTGCTCGAATACATTGACGATATACACGTGCGCGACGATAGGGTTCACAGCCCAATCGGAACTGGCGACTTTCCGGACAACTACGTCAACAGCGACCGCCCGCTCGTCGGACTCGTGCATATCCCGAACATCGGCGCGACCGCTCCGATTTACGAAGACGCCATCAATAACGGCGATGCGTTGCAGGTAGTTCTAGGGTACGACAACGCCGGTTCTCTGCCCTTGACGCAAACCGTTGACACGCCCGCCGGGCCACAAAAAGTTGTCGTCAATCCGACGATTTACGGTCACGGCTATTTGCTCAACGACCCTGCGAAAGACGGCCCCGTCGCTTATCACGAAGGCATGCATTCGATCTCGACTCCGATTGCCGGATTAGAAGGCGGCCCCGAAGGCGCGGCGATGAATGAAGGACAAGCGGATTTATGGGCTTATGCCATCACGGGCGACGACAGCATCGGCGCGCACACGATTCAGGGCGCACGCTATCGCCAATTGTTCCGCAGTCGCGGCATCAACCCGGACACCATCGCCTACATTCGCAGCGCGCGTTCATCTTTGAAATATTCCAAGCTCGGGACATACGGCAATCCGGCTGCATTCGAAGAGCATAAGGACGGCGAGATTTACGCCGCAGCCATGTTCGACCTGCTCGAATTGATGAAGACCGCAGAGCCGCAAGAACAGTTTTTCCGCCCCGCCTTTGGCGACGGGCAGCCGACCAAACGCATTACGAAAGGACAGGAAACATGGGAGCGGATTTTCTTAGGCTCTCTGTACCTGCTCGGATTAACCGCGCCGGACACTTTTGTCAAAGCGCGTGATGCGATGATTATGGCTGACCGTATTCTGTATTCGACAGACCCATCCGACTTGGACGCGCCCGGACAGCACGAGGCTTTGATCTGGCAGGTTTATGCCGCGCGTGAAATCGGCCTTCACGCTGCCGCGCCGCAGGGCGGAGTGGTCACGATTTCGACAGCCGTGCCGCAAATCGCGCTCGACCAGAATCACACAAGCGCGCCGCAGGGCGTAAAGCTCGAACCGGCTTCGGCTAAATCGGTGCGCGTGTCGTGGCAACCTGTCAACGGCGCGTATGCTTATGAAGTCTTTAAGCGTCGCAAAGGCAGCGCGGGACAACGACAGTATCAGGGAGTTTCCGGCAGACCCTACTTTGACGGCGACCAGACCAAGACGGGCTGGACGCACGTCGCTTTTGTGAAGGGCGGCAACACCTCTAGCTATGTAGATGAGGGGGCGATTCAGGAAATCTTCCGGGCTGCCGGAATCAAATCATCGGACGATGCCAACGGCTTTAATGAAATGTTCGACAGCGAATACGCCGTCCGCGCCATCTCGCTTAATCCGAATCGTCAATCGGGCTTCTCGGATTTGAGCGGCAGCGCGTCTTTCACTTCTTCCGTCAAAGACATTTCATCAGCCATTCAAGCGGCTGTCTCGAATGTTTCATTCGCCAACGGCATTTTCGAGTTTGACCAGACTTTGAAAAACAACGGCGTGACCGGCGTTGATGCGACAGCCTATGGGCCTGTCAGTTTCAAGATCGTAGGCATCTCGAACCCGGCAGTCACGGTTGCCAACGCGGACAACGGCGGCAACGGACGCAGCGCGCCGGGAGTCTTTAACTACAACCAGACGCTTTTGAGCGGCGCGACTTCGGCTCCGAAACGTTTGCGATTCAATGACCCGCAGGCGCAGCTCTTTACCTTTGACGCGGTCGTGACGGGACGCGTGCGCGGAAACAGCATTCCTGCCAACGGCAGCCAGCCCTATGACGGCGACGGTGGCGGCCAGCAGGAGCATGTCATAACTTCGCAAACGGATACCTACAACGGCACGGTCATTTTGGGATCGCTGGAAATCAGAGGGGCTGTCAACGGAGTTGATTATGTTGACGTTCCCTTCACCGCCAAACCCGGCTCGTTCGGCGTCACCGGAAGATTGACGACCACGACTCCGGCTGATTTGGATTTCGAGATACTGGATAGCAACGGCAACGTGCTCGACAGCTCCGGCAACTTTATAGACGCCGAAGAAGTCAGTGCGGTCATCATTCCCGGCAGAACTTACATCTACCGCGTGATTGGTTACGGCAACGGGCCGACGCAGTTCACCATCACCAGCACGCAGTTCTTCTCGGATTCGATTACAGGCGGCGGCAGCGGTTCCTCTTTCGGCCAACAGACGCAGGGCGTGACCAACATCCACTTGGTGCGCTTTACCGTCAATCCGTTGACCAGAGCGATTACGATCAGCCTGTTATAGGTCGCGCGGCAAACTTTAATTTTGGCAGGGCTGGAGCTTTCCAGCCCTGTTTTTTTTCGCTCACACGTTTGAATAACGTGAGGTGCGACGACGCGGAGGACGCGGAGATTGCTCAGAGGCTTGAGTGATATTCAAGTCTCTGCGTATCCTCTGTGGCTCTTTGCGTCTCTGCGGTGAATCTCATCCGGCTATTCATTCAACTTCAAACTGACCCACTGTCGTAAATTTCATCCCTTTGGCTCTGGCACACATAACTGCTAACATCAGCCTTTAATCTTGACGACAGAGACTGAGGGAGAAAAGTGTATGCGTCCTATGAGAGGTGCGGTTGCGCTGCTGCTGCTGGTGTCAATGTGTTTCTCCGCGCTCATCGCGCAGGAAAGCAAGGAGACAGCCGGTCAGGTTACGCCCCAGCCGAGAAAAGGCAAAGGAGTCGTCGTCCTCAAAGCGGCGCGGCTGATTGACGGGACGGGCAAGGCTCCCGTTTTGAACGGCGTCGTGGTCGTGACGGATGACAAAATCACCGCCGTCGGGACAGCCGACCGTGTAGCCGTTCCGGCTGGCGCGCGTGTCATAGACCTCGGAGACGCGACGCTCCTGCCCGGCTTCGTAGACGCGCACACGCACATCCTAGGGCGCGTGCTTGGAGACCCGGACAACGAGACTTCGGTCGTCAAAGACTATGATTCATTCGAGGCTATCTTGGGCGTCGGCAATGCCGAGAAGACTTTGATGGCTGGCTTTACCACGATTCGCAATGTCGGAGCGGGCAAGTTTGACGACTTCGCCTTGCGCAAAGCGATTAACGAAGGCTGGATTATGGGGCCGCGCATGCAGGCTTCCGGGCACTCGCTCGGCATCACGGGCGGGCACTGCGACGAGAACGGCTACAAGCCCGGCCTCTTCGACGGCACGATCAAGAACGGCATCGCGGATGGAGTCGAGCAGGTGCGCGCAGCCGTGCGTTACCAGATTAAATACGGAGCCGATGTGATCAAGACCTGCGCGACGGGCGGCGTGCTGTCCGAGGGCGATGCTGTCGGCGCGACGCAGTACACTTATGAAGAATTGAAAGCGATGGTTGACGAAGCCTCCAAGCTCGAAAGAAAAGTCGCCGCGCATGCACACGGCACGGAAGGCATCAAGCACGCCGTCCGCGCGGGTGTTGCTTCCATCGAACACGGCTCTTTTCTGGATGAAGAGGGCGCGCGGATGATGGCACAGAGACGCACCTTTCTCGTCCCGACGCTGATGGCCGGAGAAACGGTCGAGCGTCTTTCAAAGAGCGGCGTCCTCAAAGGCTTTCGCGGTGAAAAAGCTCTGCTGGCGGCAGCAGCCATGCGGCAGGCGATAAAGCTGGCGGTCGCTAACAAAGTGCCCATCGCGCTCGGCACGGATGCCGGAGTCGTTCCACACGGGACAAACGGCCACGAGTTCACCTTGATGGTCGAATGGGGCGGGATGAATCCGATGGATGCCATCGTCGCCGGAACCCTGAGCGGCGCGCGGCTGCTCGGGTGGGATAAAAACATAGGCTCGCTCACCGTCGGCAAGTGGGCTGACATCGTGGCCGTTCCCGGCGACCCACTCAAGGACATACGCAACATGGAGCGGACTGTGTTTGTGATGAAGGACGGAGTAATTTACAAAGGATGAAGGATGAAGGATGAAAAGCAAGGATGAAGGATGAAGGCGGAAGGATGAAAGGCATGCTATTCAAAGCTGAGCCGTTCATCTGTAATAGCATCTCCTTCATCCTTTATCCTTCCGGCTTCATCCTTGCTTTTCATTGCAACTTATCTCTTCTCTAACGCATCCATCGGCGTGCATGTGCCTCTCTCCCGCTTGCCAAGCGCGCGCTTTCTCTGCTAAACGTCGGATGGCAAACTTGAATCCGATTTTTTTCAAAACAGTTTCACTCCCGGAGGAGATTATGAGCAAGAAATTTTTCATGCCCCTATCGGCGCTGGCGCTTATTTTATCGCTCAGCTTTGCGGCTTTCGCAGATACGATTCGCCTGAAGGACGGCAGCGTGATACGCGGTCAGGTCGTGGGCTTCAAAGACCAGCAATTTACGGTGCTTATCGGCAGCGGCGCGCGTGGCCGCCGCAGCACTGTGACGCTCTACATGGAGGATGTGGAATCTATCGAGTTCGATGCGGCGACGGGCACAACCACCTCCATCAGCTCAAACGATGATGACGACGGCAGTACGATGAGCGGCGTCACGACTCC
>JACMLC010000349.1 GCA_014379795.1 Pyrinomonadaceae bacterium | reverse complement strand
GGTCGTTCGGAGGAACGCACCCAAATGCTGTCTGGTTCGTGTCGAATATCACCCAGCCTGTCGGGACCGTCTTTCTCAATCTGCTGTTGATGATCGTCGTGCCGCTCGTCTTCTCTTCGCTGGTCGTAGGCGTGGCGGGCATCGGCGACATACGCAAGCTCGGTCGCGTCGGTCTCAAGTCTTTCGCTTACTGCCTGATTCTCTCTGCTATCTCGGTTGTCATCGGTCTCACGCTGGCGAACACTATCAGGCCGGGAAAGAAGGTTGATGCTAATACTTCGGCTGCGCTGCAAGCGAGATATAGCTCGGATGCCACGAAGCGCGTCGAAGACCAGAAGAAGACGAGCGGGGCCAACACGGATTCGGCTTTGATGCAAGTGGTTAAAACACTTGTGCCGTCGAATCCGATTGCGGCGGTGGCTTCAGAGACGCCGAACATGCTGCACCTGATGTTCTTCGCGCTGATTATCGGCATCGCCATCACGCTCATACCTGTCGAAGTCACCGCGCCGCTCCTCAGAGGCATGGAAGCCTTGTATCAGATTACGGCGAAGATCATAGACATTATTATGAAGTTCGCGCCGTTCGCTGTGGCGTGCCTGCTCTTTAACAACACCGCGCGGTTTGGCTTAGACTTGTTGCAGGCTCTGGGGTGGTTTGTGCTGACGGTTTTGCTCGGCCTCTCGCTGCACATGTTCGGCGTTTATTCTCTGTCAATCTGGTTTCTGTCGCGCATCTCGCCGCTCGAATTTTTCCGGCGCATCAAGACCGTTATCCTGACTGCGTTCTCGACTTCATCATCCAACGCGACCTTGCCGACAGCGTTGCGCGTGTCCGAAGAAAACTTAGGCGTGCCGCAGGAGATTAATAGCTTTGTGTTGACGGTCGGGGCGACAGCCAACCAGAACGGGACGGCTTTGTATGAAGGCGTGACAGTGCTTTTCTTAGCTCAGCTCGCGGGCGTTGATCTGACTATGGGGCAGCAGTTGATGGTCGTGTACTTAGCAATTCTCGGAGGCATCGGAACGGCTGGCGTGCCTTCTGGCTCGATTCCTTTTATCATCGGCGTGCTGGCAAGCATCGGCGTCAACCCGGCTTTGATCGCCATCATTCTTGGCGTAGACAGGATTCTGGACATGTGCCGGACGACGCTGAATGTGACGGGCGATATTACGGCTGCGACCTACGTGGCGCGCTCGGAAGGCTACGAGTTATTAAAGCCGCACGAGCCTGCGATTGTGCATGCGGGCGTGGCGACGGCAGGAACGGAAGCGAAATAAAAGCATGCCCGCCTCTGTCATAAGTGTATGAGAATGATTCTCAACCGGCTTCTTTAGTCGAAGCGTAGGAATCCTGCTAAATGAGCGCGCGGTGTAGCATTTACGCCGCGCGCTTGCTCTTTTAAACAGCACGCTGCGCAAGCGGAACGGTAGATGCAAGGCTTTTAATCTTTCAAAGCCCTTTTGTGTGACGCCTCGCGATTTGGTTATGAGATTCTCGCCCGCAATCTCAGCCGCCAAGCGCGCTTCGGTTGAGAGGCGAAACAATCTGAGGAACTGAAGAAGATGATTTTTCCGATAGGTGATGACAATTCCGACCGCACGACGACGCCCATCGTCAACTACGTTTTGATTGCTATCAACATTCTGGTCTTTGTCTTTTTGCAGGGGCTGGGAAATAACGACAAGTTCACCTACGCTTTTTCGACCGTGCCGCAGGAGATTGTCTCAGGCAAAGACGAAGACAAGCCGGTCTTGATTCAAGACCCGATTACGCAAGACCCTGTCGGCACGATTGACCTGCAACCGACGCCCATTTCCGTTTACATCACGCTGTTGACTTCGATGTTCATGCACGGCGGCTTTGCGCATCTCTTCGGCAACATGCTGTTCCTGTGGGTCTTCGGAGACAACATAGAGCACACGTTGGGGCGCGGGAGATATTTGCTTTTCTATCTGGTGTGCGGCCTGCTGGCTTCGCTCGCGCACGTCTTTACGACCGTGATGTTCGGAGGCAATCCGTATATTCCAAGTCTCGGAGCGTCGGGCGCGATTTCCGGTGTCTTGGGCGGGTATATCCTGCTGCATCCGGGCAGGCGCGTGCGGGTGCTGATGCTGGGCATGCTGACTCAAGTTCCGGCGGTAGTGGCAATCGGTCTCTGGTTTGCTTTTCAGCTTATCAACGGTCTGGGACTTCTGGGCGGCGGGTCGCGGACGGGCGGCGGCGTGGCCTATGCGGCGCACATCGGCGGCTTTATTGCCGGACTCGTGCTGGTCAAAATCTTCGCCATCGGGCGAGGCCAGAGCGTGAGGACGGCCTGACAAATTTACTGGCAGCAGAACTGTTCGCAAGCCCTGTTGCTTTTTCATGGTAACTAATTTCAGAAAGGGAGAACGACACTCATGACCATACCTAACGACGAAGTGATTTCGACACTCAACAATCTAATCGAAACCTGCAAGGACGGACAGAACGGCTTTCAGACCGCCGCCGAAGGTGTGAAGAATAGCGAACTGAAGACGCTGTTCAGCACTTACTCGCAACAGCGCGCGCAGTTTGCCGCAGAGCTTCAGAACGAAGTGCGTAGGCTCGGCGGCGACCCGGAAAAGACCGGCAGCGTCGCGGCTACGCTGCATCGCGGCTGGATCGACATCAAATCCGCCGTGACGGGCGAAGACGAGGGCGCGGTGATCGCCGAATGCGAGCGCGGCGAAGATTCCGCCGTCAAGAATTACAAGGACGCGCAGGCCACAAGCTTGCCGGACGAAGTCAGCACTATCGT